>VYCT01000285.1 GCA_009843785.1 Candidatus Poribacteria bacterium
CAGATTTTTTCAGACAATTTGCAGTTTTTTAATTGCTGCCGACGAGGCGTTGGGCTTTTATCTTCCGCTTTCGCTTCGACTTTGACTTTGACTTTGACTTTGACTTTGACTTGCTTTTCTGCGGCGACGTTTGTGGAAATTGTGGTTCTTGAATGTTTTCGTTCGGTTGCTGATTTTCTTCTTGTGCTATGTACTCGGCATAGTTGCCTTCAAAAAGGTTCGCG
Source organism: Candidatus Poribacteria bacterium (assembly GCA_009843785.1). Classification (GTDB taxonomy): domain Bacteria; phylum Poribacteria; class WGA-4E; order WGA-4E; family WGA-3G; genus WGA-3G. Next base: position 225 of record VYCT01000285.1, read on the forward strand.
GTCCCTCCAGGGGTCCCATCAAAAATCAGGAGTTTCGTCGCAAGGTTGTTCAAGAGGTACCGATCATGCGAAATAATAAATAGCGTTGCCGGATATTCCGATAGTGCTGCTTCTAATGCCTCACGCGCCGGTATGTCAAGATGGTTCGTCGGTTCATCAAGTAACAGCACGTTTGCGTTTGCTAATAGTAACTTGGCGAGAAGTACACGGCTCTGCTCACCGCCGCTCAGGTTCCCGATCCGTTTGAAAACGTCGTCACCGGAGAATAGAAACTTACCTAAGAAACCCCGTATTTCGCCTTGTGTCTGTTGTGGACGCAGTTCCCAGATTTCATCAATGATCTCATTATCCGGGTTGAGTCCCTCCAGTTCTTGCGTATAGTATCCAAACTTCAGTGTAGGACCTACCCACATTTCGCCTTCTGTAGCGGATTCCTCCGCCAAAATCATACGGAAAAGAGTCGTTTTTCCCGTACCATTTGCCCCGATGATGCCGACAACATCACGACGGTACACCTCAAAATTCAGATCCTTGAAGATTGCCTTTTCACCGAAAGCTTTGCCGACATCTTTGCATCGCAGGATGTCGTTTCCACCGCGAGTTTCAGGTGTAAAGTTGAGTTTAAGCGTTGGCGCATCAGGCTTAGGTTTTTCGACTCTCTCCAGGCGCGCTAATTTTTTCCGTCTACCTTGTGCTTCTCGTGTCCGCTGTCCTGCAATGTTACGGCGAATGAAATCTTCTTCGTGCTCGATGAATACTTGTTGTTTTTTGAACGCCCGTTCTCCAACTAATTGTTCAATGTTTTTCGTTTCAACGTACTTGGAATAGTTCCCGCGATAAATTGTTATCTTATGTTCTGCGAGTTCCCAAACCTTTCGGACAACCTTGTCCAAAAAATACCGGTCGTGGGAAACAACGAGGACTGCGCCGTTGTATTCGATATTAAGGTAATTTTCGAGCCATTCAATCCCTTTAATATCAAGATGGTTCGTCGGTTCGTCAAAAAGCAGTAGGTCCGGTTCTTCGAGGAGTAATTTTGCGAGTGTGGCTCGGCTCTTCTGACCGCCGCTCAGGACGCGAATCGGGAGATTGAAGTCCTGTTCAGGGAAACCTAAGCCACCGAGGATTCGGTTAACCTGATGTTCATAGTCGTAACCGCCGAGTCGTTCATGCTGTTCTTGAATCCGGGCATACGCTTCTAAAAGATGTGGTGCTTCCTCTGTTTCCATCTCCTCCGCTAAAAGGAGCATCTTGTCTTCAAGCGCACGCCTTTTTTCAAAGACCTTAAGCATCTCCTGTCTTAACGTACAGTCGCGCGCGAGATCCGGTTCTTGGCTGAGATACCCGATACGCAGCCCCTTCGCGGATACTACTTTACCTTTAAAATTGGCGAGCATACCGTTAATAATTTTAATTAACGTTGTTTTTCCAGTTCCGTTACGACCAATTAATCCAATTCTGTCCCCGTGCTCAATTGAGACCGAAATATCGTCCAGGATCAAGTCTGGATCGTAGAGTTTAGTAACCTTTTCTAATCGTATTAAAGACATATTTTTGACGTAGCTTGCAAGTCAAAACTTGCTGTAAAAAAAATCTGTTTTGGTAAGTTTACCTGTTTTAGCGATTTTCCACTGCTCGCTGCGGGTTATCATTTCCTGATACGTATTCGCGCGCTGCGCATCTGGGTGACGGATGTTAAATTGTCTAAATCGCCAGAACGCTATAGAGAGCGCAGCATAGTGAACGAAACAATCCAAATGCTGCCATTCGCTTTCTGTCAAAGGACGTATCGCGTTGTAAGCGTTCAGAAACCTCTGTACAACCTTTAAGTTCAATCGGTGTTCGGATGTATAGCAGCACCCAATGATCGTCATGCCAACGTCAATTAACAATGTGTCATAACAACCTTCTTCAAAATCGAGGATTGCCAACATCTTATCGCCATCGAAAAGCGTGTTGTCTAAAAAAAGATCACCGTGTAAAAGTCCCATCGGCAGCGAAGTGTTAAGTTGAGATTCCATTGATTCCAATTGCGACTTTAGGGATGCAATAAACGGATGTGTAGCAAATTGTGTCTCTCGCACCTCTTGAAAAAAAGGTCGCATTTGTGATATTCCCATCGCAAAACGATGGAGACCCGTAATTGGTGGAATGCGGTGCAGTTTCGCCAACGCCTCACCGAGGTGTGCCAGTATATTCGGTGAGGGTTGCGGGTGTGTACCCTGCAGGAAGGGATAAAGCATCACGCTGCCAAACGTTTCATGAATTAAATGATTCTGGTCCTTCGTTAAGATCGGGTATACCGTCGGATAGGCGTGCTGATGCAGATGCTGCAAAAGCGAGATTTGCATGTTGAGTTCTGCTGAGTCTTTCTCGTCACAAATTTTCAGCAGAAACTCACCGTTTGTGGTGGTCAGTTTAAAGTTGCTATTCCCGAATCCACCCGGGATCTCCTCAAGTTTTAGTGATACACCGATTCGGTATTGCGCGACAATACGCGCGAGTTCTTTTGGTGAAAGCGTTGTGTAGCGTGCCATTTTGATTTTTGTGATTAACCGAAGAAACGCATAACTTCATCAGAAACCGCTTTTTTGACCAACAACTCGACTCCAAATTTAATAGAGAAGGCACGAGTTGTTGATCAAAACGGAAAAAGCGGCGCAAAACTTAATTCGTTAAAATATCTTGGAATTCCGAGGTATTACGGATGCTATCAAATGCGGGGTCCGCTTTCGCAGAGGAAATGGCCTCTTTGTCTATCTGAATCGCTCTCCGTAGGGATGTAATGGATCGTGTTTTTTCTTCCTTGTGTAAATAGGCGACAGCAAGGTTATAATGTGCCTTCGCGAAATCGGCATCTAACTGCGTGGCGCGCTCCCACACTTGGATAGCTTTGTCGAGTTCACCCTGATTGCCATAGACAACACCTAATGTAAAAAGCGGCATGACCCACCCCGGTTCGTTCTGGATAGCTAAGTGGAGTTCCATGATCGCTTGGTCAAAATTGCCGTTCTTAGCAGATGCCATACCCCAATTGTAGTGAGCAACGGCAACTTGGTTCGGTTCAGGGGCATCTGTACTTTGGGAATATGGTATCACTTTCGGAGCACACCCGGTGAAATAGAGCATTAACCCTATGGTTAACATTAACAGCAGCGCATTCCATTTATATAGAGTCATCATAATTTTCCCCTCCATCGTTCCGTTACATTTTAGCAGAAGGTAGGTTTGAAATCAAGATGTCTGTGCTTTTTCGACATAAATGGCGTATACTTTCGGATCTTCTGGACGAATCCCAGTGTAATTAAGCCGAATGCGGATCGTTTCTTCTTTTTTAACCCATTTACCCCTTTTCCACTTCACTTTTTCATCAAATCCTGACGTAAGAGGGAGGCAATCTTCTCTGGAATACCCTTCAAGTAAAGTAATTGGAAACGTTCATCTAAGATGTCATTTGATAATCATATTAGTAGTTGTCAGTTTTCAGTTTGCCTCGCAGTGAGAGTTAAAAAGGTTTCTGATGTACATCAAGTGTTTTTTTTAGTGGAAACTACTGTTCTATCCATTTTCAAATTGTAAGGTAAATCCAGTTCGTAGTTGGGCAATTCATTACCCGTTCCTGCGTGCCGTAAATTTTACGACTAAGTGCCTATCCTAAAATCCAAACTGGATAAAACACTACTCTTTTACAATTGCAGCGTAAACGAGCGGCTTGACCGTTTCACTCAATTCGGAAAAAGGGATGTGCTGCGCAAGTGTAATTGAGACCAATTCATCTCGTGGTGCGATCCAAAATTCCGTGCTTGCCCCGCCGATCCAACCGTATTCGCCAACTTGAGATGTCGGTATCCAATCTGTCTGTTGCACCCGCACCGAGACACCGAGTCCAAAACCGAGTCCAGCATAACGCTTATCCGGTTTTTTGTCGAGCGGTATCAGGTGTGTTGGTAAGTGGTTGCGTGTCATCAATTCCACGGATTCCGCTTTCATCAACCGTTTTCCAGCGAGTGCGCCTTTGTTTGAAAGCATCAGACAGAACCGGGCAAAATCAGCAGCCGTGGAGACTAAACCGCCACCTGCAGATAGGAATTTCGGTTTCTTTCTAAAACTCGTTTCAGATACATGACCCGTTCCACCTTCCGGTGCATCAATAGTCTGCAAGCCTCCTTCTAACTTTGAGCCGTACATGCCTGCGAACCGGTTGATCTTCTCTGGAGGAACGTAGAATCCGGTATCTATCATACCTAACGGTTGAAAAATTCGCTCGGTTAAGAACACATCGAAAGGCTGACCAGAGACCACCTCAATTAATCTACCCAAAACATCTGCAGCGATGCTGTAATGCCATTTCGTCCCCGGTTGATATAACAGTGGAATCCTACCCAGTCGCTCAACCATCTCTTGTAAGTTGCATTCATGTAGGAGATGCAAACCTTTCTCTCGGTAGCGTTTATCTACGGCGGTTTGCCCTGCCATGTATCGGGCAGCACCGGGCAATCCGGAGGTATGTCGCATCAAATCTCTAACGGTCATATCCCGATCTGCTTCAATCAATGTGAGAGTCTCGGCATCTGCCGCCTCCACTACTTTCAATCCGTCCAATTCGGGTAGATATGTTGCAGCTGGAGCATCCAGTTGTAATTTTCCTTCCTCATAGAGCAGCATCACTGCAGCAGCGGCGATCGGCTTCGTCATTGAGTAGATGCGGAATATTGCGTCTCTCTGCATCGGCTTGTTTGCCTCAATATCCATCATGCCGTAAGCCTCAAGGTGTGCGATTCTCCCTCGTCTTGCCACAACAGTCACCGCACCAGCGAGTTGTCCGTCATCAATAAACTGCTGTGTAGTAGCAGAGATACGCGCAAGCCGCTTCGCTGAAAGTCCTACCGCGTGGGGTGCTGCACTGATTTTGGAAATTCCATCGTTGAGATGGTCCATCTGTTGTACTTTCACAACTTTCCCTGTTAAGGTGATTATACCATTTCTGAATAGCCGGTTCTCATTAACGAAAAACTGGTTCGTAGTCGCGCAATTTATTGCGCTCTTACATGCGCAAACCTTCCATGAGTCTCAAAATCTTGAAATGTGCATTTATTTTTAGGATTTGGTATTACATTTGTTATTTGATCGGTATGTTCCAAAGAAGAATAGTTCCTTCTTCACCACCTATGCTCGATAGAATTTTTCCATCAGGTGCGAACACCAGTGTACGAACGTAACCTTTATGTCCATCAAAGATAGTGAGATGCCGGTGTGTAGGCATCTCCCATAGATGAATTTTTCCACCTGTATCCCCGCTGGCGAGTGTTTTTCCATCAGGCGAAAATGCTAACTCACAGACGACATGTTTGTGCCCTTCAAGACTTCCGATATGCTGTTGGTCGGTCACATTCCACAATTGGATGTGCTTATCTTTAGTTCCAACTGCTAAGGTTGCTCCGTCGTGTGTGAATGCCAAGGCATGAATGCTGCTATAACGAAGGCGAAGCCATATTAACAAGTCGTTTATCCAATTTTTAGAAGATTTAAGCGTAGCAATCTGTTTACCGGTGTGTGTGCTCCACAGATCCGTGGCATCTGGGGCATCACTACCGCTTGCCAATATACTTCCATCGGGCGTAAGTGCTATAGGTCCCCAGTCAACTACAAATTCTATAAGGTGGCGCGGCGCACTATCAGTCGTTATCTCCCAGATATCAATAGTTGTATCAGAGAGATTAATCTGCCTCTTTTCCATATTTTTAACAGCCAACTTCTCGCTATTTGGTGTGAATGTAAGTCCCTTTGGGCGATAAACTGTGCCATCGTCGAACGATGTTGATCCCACGGCGATACTTGTGTTCGGGAGGGTGTGAGCAGCGACCTGCTTGCTTGTGGTGATGTCCCACTGTATGATATTTTCACGGTCGTTAGCAGCGGTTAAGGTTACGTTATCTTTTGCAAAGGCTAATCCCTCAATCCTAAGAACATCCGCTTTCATCGTGTTCTGTTTGGTGCCAGTATGTGTATCCCAGAGGTGGATAGTGCTATCGCCGCTTGCGATGGTTTTTCCATCGTGTGAAAACGCTAACGCCGTGAACGGTTTCGTGTAATTTGTAGTGACGAGGCGCAGCTGCTTGGTATTTTTCGTTTCTCTCACAACAACAGTTCCGTATTCGTCTGCGGTAACAAGGAGCGTACCGTCCTGTGATAACATAAAGCGTTCTGGAGAAATTTCAAACCATTCCACGACTGGACTGTGTGCTGAAATTTCACTATGCGTAGCGATGTTCCATACCGCGTAACCGTCGTCGTCTATAATAGCAAGGGTTTTGCCATCGCCAGAAAACCGAATGTTTAGGGTCAGTGGAAACTCAGCGATTTTACGGCGTGTGGCGATGTCCCATATTGTGCATTCACTTTTTCCGCTTATAGCCTTTATAGCAACAGTTTTACCGTCACCTGAAAACGTGGCACCTATACCGTACGGAAATACTGCCAGTTGTTCCCCTGTGTCAACATCCCAGAGTTCAGTCGGACCGCTTTTTCCGCTCCATCCACGACCATCCCGGTCCATCGTGCGGTAATCAATTGTGCTCACGAGGGTTTTGCCATCTGGAGAGAAAATTAGTCCGTTTATCCATTTTTGGGATGGTTTTCCATCTACAATTTCGCGTTTGTAGATGTATGGCTGCGACGAGTGAATCGGTAGTAACAATTCATCGTCTGTTTGCGCTATAAGTTTTCGCATCTCGCGACCGGTGCGTCCGTCTTGTATACTAATTGTGCCGTCCTTATTGCCAACTGCAAACATAAAGCCAACCGTCTGGTCAATAAACGCGTCCGTTGCAAACGACCAAATCCTATCTTTTCCGAGCCTGATTTTGGGTAGTTTTGGACTGAAAGCGTTTAATTGTTCGCCAGTGGTAATGTCCCAAAATCTGACTGTCCCTTTCCTATCTTTCCCTATGAGCGTTTTCCCATCGGCTGAGAACTTCAGATGAATTGGGTTGGTGGGGGTATTGAGGGAGAACAGAAATTCACCGGCCTCTGTGTGCCAAAGGCGAATAGTTTTGTCGCTTCCACTGCTTGCAAGGATTTCGCCATCTGGTGAAAATGCGACACGCATCGCGGTCTCTGTGTGTCCTATAATCAGGGCAGTTTCGGATCCCGTGCGAATATCATAAAGCCAGACACCAATAGAACTCGCAACAGCCAAGCGTGTACCATCGGCGGACAGCTGCATATCGGTTATCACGCCTTTTCCGAGTCGGGCTTTGGCACCTTTCGGTAAATTCAACTGGGTATAGTCTTGGGCGAAGGTATTTGTTAGAAATGGCGTTGAAAGGAGAAATAACACCAAAAGAGCGGAAAATTGCCTGGTTTTCATTGTGGGGTTCTCCTTTTGGGTTGAATTTTGAGTGCTGCAGGTTTAGGCTTCCTCTTTTTAGGAATACCACAAGAAATTGTAAAATTTTATATATTTCGCGTTTATGCAAGTGAGTTCAAAATTGGGAGCAGGGTACGCATAGTCGGAACATCTCGAAACGTAAAACCAAACTGTGAGAAATATTCGGATGTTTCAAGTGCCTCCGCAATTAAGGGATTCTTTTCTAACTCTTTTGAGACACCAAGGATAAGGGACACATCTTTCTGTTCAGCGAGTGTGTTGAGCCTCGCAATGAGGTGTCCTTGATGCCACGGATGGAACAACTCAATCGCTGTCTCTACACCGCTTTTGTGGACGAGTTGGTAGTCAGGGAAGCAGTAGAAATCTCCTGCCAGAGGGAGAAATTGGCTTCCCGGACGGATCTGCCAATCGTCGGTTTTATTTTCGAGCATCTTCTGAAAAAGTTGGATGTCTTCCGGGATATAGGCGAGGAACTGTTGTGAGATCGGCTTGATTCCGCACGATTTATCAAGCGATAACTGAGAACGCCGCTTGTTCCGAAACTGAATTTCCGCTGTGAGTTCCCATTTCGGTTGATGCAGCACAGCGACAAAAAAGTTCGCCAAATTCATACCGTACCGCTTCGTTTTGTAAAAAAGGTTGAGCGGTCCGTCCACCGTAATCTCATATAGTTCGCCTTCTTTCCGAATTGTCGAGAGGAGTTGGTTGAATCTGAGGTACTTGAACAATTGACGGAGTTCAGCTGTCATGGAATCGGCGAGTTTTAGTGTCAGCGTGTTGCAATGAAGGAGCAACCCTTGCACTTGCGCGATGTTGTAACGGTGAAGGAGGCGTTCGGCGGAAAGTGTATTGAATGTCAAGATCGGTTGACTACTCGGTAAATCCGCGTAGAGTTTGGCACTCAATTCCGTCTGCTCCATAGGCGATTTATCTGCTGTTATCTGTAACACCTTACGTTGATAGTCTGCGTAATCCTCAAACTGTTCTTGTGAAAGCAGGCGGCTCGTCTCTATAAAGAGGTTGTGCCGAAACGCAATCAATTCTTCGTTAGGCGCGGTATCAAACTCTGTCCTGTCTAACAAGAGTTTTTCGAGTCCACGTTTGACTATCGGTGGCCCCGGTGTACTGTCGATTATGTGTTTACTTGACTCTAAAAGCGTTGCGCGCGACTCATTTAGAGATGCCTCAAAAATAGCGATCAATTGCTCAGCAATTGCCAACAATTGGTTATCGGTCGGATTTACAAACTGTGGGTGGATTTGCCCGTTCTGGATTTTGTACTGGAGTAAGTCTTTGGTGAGCATTTTTTAATTTTACCTTGCGGTTAAATGACGGGGTTTTGGACTTTAGCATTGTTTTCTCGAATCCGCTCTCCATTTTGCGGTGTACTCGTCCATAAGCGATCTGCTTCATTACGGGCTACGCGATTTTAGACTATACGAATTTTTAAAGCGTCTGGTAGGCGTTGTGCTGTCTCCGTCGCTTGTTGACAAAATGTTCACCAGTTTGCTTAGAGATAAGTTCGTAAAGCACCGCTTGTTTACCTTCGCGTTTACGGAGGATACGTCCGAGCCGCTGCACATGTTCCCGAACGCTCCCGCTCCCTGAGACAATGATAGCGACATTCGCCTCCGGCACATCTACCCCTTCATTGAGTACTTTTGAGGTGACGAGGATAGAATACGTGCCGTCGCGAAACCCATTCAAAAACGCGTTTCGCTCCTTGAGTTTCGTCTGATGGGTTAGCACTGGGAGGAAGAAACGCGTGCCGAGTTGATACGCTGTGTCATTATCCTGAGTAAAAATAAGAATCCGATCGCCACTGTGTCTCTGTATCAATTTCCACACCCATTCCTGTTTTGTAGTGGAGGCAAAACTGATCTGTTTTTGCGTGAGGTATGCTTTGAAGGCAGCACGGCCTTCCTCCGTTTGTGAGGCTTTCCAGAGGAATGTATGCCATCCGCGCGGGGTACCCATATTGATTCTTGCCTGTTTGAGGAAATTTAAATAAGTGCTGCGCGCCTCCTCGTACCGGACTCGTTCTGTATCTTCCATCTCAACCGCGATGGTCACAACACGGTACTCGGAGAGCGTTTTTCCAGAGAGTTCCTGCACCTTCGCCTCATAACAACACTCACCGACAAGCGCATAGAGTCGGCTCTCTTTCCCGTCAACGCGTTCAGGTGTGGCTGTCAACCCCAACCGAAACGGGGCGATGCTACTGATCGCAGCATATTGATACTGTTCCCCCGGCAGATGGTGGCATTCGTCAAAGATGGCGAAACCGAACCGATTGCCGTAATGCGGCGCGTGCATGACAGCGGATTGATAGGTTGTCACCGTAATATCTCGCAATTCGTGCTGACCACCACCATAAAGCCCGATCTCTTGTTCAAAATGTTCCGTCAACACCGTGTGCCATTGGTGCATGAGATCAATTGTCGGTACATGCACAAGTGTCGGGCGTTGCGTGTCAGCAATGAGTAAAATTGCGATGAAGGTTTTACCCGCACCCGTAGGGAGGCTTACGACCCCGCGTTTACCGTTGGCGTGCCATGCATCAATTGCCTCGGTCTGATAGGGATAGGGCGAAATCGCCTTTTGGTGCGTAAAGGGTTCTATTGTGAATTGCCGTGCTGTATCCTGATAAGGGACATTGTGTGCACGCAGCTGCGAGACGATGTGTCGATAGCGGTAGGCGGGAGCACGGAAGGTGAGGGTGCGCTCATCCCAACGGAGGTCTGGTAACTGTGATTCGAGCACCTCTGGGACGTTCTGGAGGATGAGGGTGCCTTTGTCGAAGTTGATTTTAAGAGGCAAGGACATAATGCTTCTCAAAGTGTCAAATTAGAGTTTTGATCGATTATTAATGCTTCTATTATACTCAAACCCAACAGGAAATCAAGTTTTTTATGCAAACCTTGATTTTCTGATAGCACTGTGGTAAAATAAGCATATTAAAACTACAGAGAGGAATAGACTACCCGTGCCAAAACTCATAATCATGCCGCCGCAGAACGCGGAATCACACGAATGGGCTGAACGGCTTCACAACGAATTACCCGCATACACCGTCGTCTTGCCAGAGACAGATGAAGCAGTCGCGGAACACCTTCCGGATACAGATGCTGTCTACGGTTGGGTGTCGCCTGAACAACTGCCGTTAGCGAAAAACCTCCGATGGCTGCAGAACCCTGCCGCGGGTCCCTTCCCCGGCTACTATTACCCCGCGTTGATTGAACATCCGGTTGTCGTCTGTAACCCACGCGGTATCTACAACGACCATATCGCACAGCATATCATGATGTTCGTGCTTGCGCTTTCGCGTGGATTGCCCTATTATATGGACGCACAACGCCAGAGTGTGTGGGGCAAAGATGCCCGCAAAAGTGGATACATTGACCTTGCACAAGCGACAGCACTGATGGTCGGTGTTGGTGGTATCGGGCGTGAAACCGCACGCATCTGTAACGAATTCGGGATGAAAGTAATCGGTGTTGACGCACGCTGGGAGTATGAGGTGCCTTTTGTGGAGAAACACGATCCGGCAGAGCTGGACACGCTCCTTCCACTTGCTGACTTTGTCATAACCACGACACCACACACACCGGAAACCGAAGGAATGTGGCACCAAGAGCGATTTGCCCTGATGAAAAACACCGCTTACTTCATCAATATCGGACGCGGCAAGACGACGAAACTTAATGACCTCGTTTCAGCACTTGAACAGGGGATCATTGCGGGGTGCGGTTTGGATGTGTTTGAAGTTGAACCGTTGCCTGCCGAAAGTCCGTTGTGGCAGTTGCCGAATGTGTTAATAACGCCACACATTGCTGTCAAAGATGCGGAGAATATTGAGCTACGGCGGCTTGAACTCTTTTTAGAAAACGCGCGTCGGTTCGTTGAGGATGAGCCGTTGCGAAACGTCGTCAATAAGGCGGCGTGGTACTAAAAAAATAGTTAAATTCTATAATAG
>VYCT01000033.1 GCA_009843785.1 Candidatus Poribacteria bacterium
GACTTATAGAGCAATAGTGCCCTTGAAAATTTCTTGCTTGTGGTTTATAATTGTTTCATAGATATACAGATTTACCGAGGTAAAAATGGGAATGAAAAAATATAGGAACTATGAAGAGAGCCTCAAGGCGCGATTGGCAGATTCGGCGTATGCCAAGGCGTATCTTGCCGTAGCACTTGAGGAATATGAGGAAGATGGTAACATTGAAGCGTTTTTGCTTGCAGTCAGAGACGTGGCAAATGCCCAAGGAGGAAGGAAAAATGGCAGTACACCTCTTAAGTGACGCGCAGATGCGGGAATTCATTGTGAACGGGTTCGTGACCGTTACAACTGAGTTGCCGGCGCAATTTCACGATGCCGTCTACGAAAAGACGATGAGCGTCTTTGATAAAGAAGGCAACCCCGGTAATAATCTTTTGCCAAGGATACCAGAGATTCAGAGCGTTTTTGATGATCCGAACGTTAGCGGTGCCTTGACGAGTCTGCTTGGACCGGACTACTATATGCAACCCCACCGGCATCCGCATTACAATCCACCCGGCAGTAAAGGGCAAGGACTGCACCAAGATGGCGGGAAACGGTGGTCGCACCATACGCGCAGGCTGCTGGTCTTCTATTATCCGCAGGATACGCCCGTTGAATTGGGTCCGACGGGTGTGGTACCGATGAGCCACTACTTTAGTACGCGTGAGGGTTCGGAAGTCTCACCGGAACAACCTATCGTTGGTGAAGCGGGAACAGTTGCATTCGCAAACTACGATCTGTGGCACCGGGCAATGCCGAACAGTAGTGAAAAGCGGCGCTATATGATGAAGTTCCTCTACGCCCGGATGTTAGAACCTGAAGCACCGACCTGGGCAAATAAGGAGACGGACTGGGCAAACGGAACTTCCGTGGGCCCCGCTGAGTATCAAGAGATGTTCCGACACCTCTGGAATTGGCATCGAGGTACGGAATTCGGGGTTGCAAACCCCTCTCACAACGGGACCTCAAACCGCGCCTCGCTGTCAGACTTGATCAGCTCGCTGAATAGCACAACAGAATCGACAGGGTTACAAGCGGCTTACGAATTGCCGCGTTTTGGAGAGAAAGCGGTTCCGGCTTTAGTCCGGTGTCTGGAAGAAGAATCGGAGATGACTCGCCGAAATGCCTGTTACGCGCTCAATGCAGTTGGAACCCCGACTGTTGAGGCACTCCGTGATGCCTTGAAAGACCCACGTGAATACGTCCGAGATAACGCTGCCGAGGCACTCGGCGATCTCGGAAACAAAGCAGAACCGGTTGTGTCGGCACTGGTTGAGACGCTGGCAGATGAATCAGGTCGTGTACGCTCACGGATAGCAGAAGCGTTAGGGACAACGAGTCAATCGAGTTCAATCGCTGTTCCGGGTCTTGTAAAGGCATTAGCAGATAAGAATGATGGGGTCCGCCGAAATGCGGTGTTCGCGTTAGCGCGGATTGGTGAGAACGCTACGGATGCTGTTGAAGGGTTACAAAGCGTGCTGTTTGACGCGAACCGCTATATCCGTGGTGATGCTGTGCATGCGCTTTACCGTATCGGTACACCGGAGGCGAAATCGGTGCTGCTGCGTCATCTGCAGACGACGCGATGGTGTCCGATCACCTCAAGCGAAAGTACGTTCTAATGTATTGAATAGACCTTCGTCCCATCTTTTAGTGCTTGTGCCCTGTTTCCTTACTTTAGAAAAACATCTCTTATGTTGTTAAGTTGCTAGTGAGGGCGGATCCTGAGATTCGCCCATCTTTTTATATTGAATTAATCTGCTTCTTGCTGTTTTCATCCTTATAACTCTACTCTCTCGTTCCCATCGGCGGAAATGAAAGGAACAACAATGCCTTTAAGAGCAAGACTTAATGATGAAGATATTTATTCTTATGAGTTCAATGAAAAATTGTGGAATGAGTTAAAAGCATCCTATAAAAATCAAACATTAATGATGCCTTGTTGTGACAATAAAGCCATCCCAAAGGTGAGCAAGTTAAATAACTATTTTTTTGCACACGCTCGGAAAGGTCAATGTACATCCGCGCCAGAAACTTTTGAACATATATTTTTGAAAACGCGAATCGCCCAAATAGCCTATTCACTCGGTTGGAATGTAATTACAGAAAAGATAGGAGAAACTCCAGAAGGCGATTGTTGGATCGCAGATGTTTTCTGTACCAAAGGGAAAACGAAAATAGCTTTTGAAATCCAGTGGTCTCCTCAAACAGAAAGTGAATTCAAAAGAAGGCAAGAAAAATATAATAGATCAGGTGTTCGCACTGCGTGGTTATATAAACTGAGGCATAATCAGGAATACTTTCCTACCGGACATGAAATACCCGCTTTTGGGATTCAATATGAAAAGGATTCTGATGAAATGTATGTGCCACAGTTTAATCAGACCATAGATGACTTTGTTCACGGCATGTTAATAGGAAAGTTAAAATGGAGACCACATGAAGGAGAAGAACTTGTTGGGAAATTAATAACTCATGTCCAACAGTGCTGGCGATGTAAAAGAAATACACGCGTGATTTTGGGGGTAGGATTTTATGATAGGGATGGAACAGAACTTGAACTGGCAGGTTTTCAAAACGATGGTATCCCTGAATTCATCTTACAACAGATCAACAACTCTGCCCTTGCCAAGAATGGTATTGGCTCTATCAAAAGCCGTTACCACAAAAGTATGGCGGAAGCGTACATCTCCAATGGATGTCGGCACTGTGATGCCATTCAAGGGGCTTCGTACTATTTTGACGCGTGGGTTGAATATGCTTATACAGGTTCATGGGGTGAACCTATGATGGAGTTTCTTTTTCAAAACAGTCAAGAGACCCTTCACATAGAAAGTAAGTGGTATTTTGAGCAAGAATCCTCTCGGCAAATCAGGTAAACAGTGTGTAAGCGTATTATTTTATAGATTTAGGGTATAATCCGTCCAATAGGAATAGCATACATAAAAAATCAGATCCATATGTTCATTGCATCAGAGGGATTAGGTGCGGTTGGGAAACCGCACCTACCTTTTGGTGTGAGGGGATGGGAAAGTCTACGTAAAAAATTCCTCGTTATGGGGGCGGACATCTACCTCAAAAGTCCACGCGCTTCTTTCCTGTTGCACTAAAGCCCAGTAGGTATCGGCGATGGCATCGGGTTCGAGGAGCGGTTCATTTTCACTGAGTTTATAGCGTTGTCGCACGCCCGGTGTATCAATGACCCCGTCAATGATAACATGGGCGACATGGATGCCGTGGGGTCCGACTTCGCGGGCGAGTGCGGATGCTAAGCCTCGCGTTGCGAACTTTGCGCTGCTGAACGCCAATGCGCCGGCTCGACCCCGAACAGCAGAGGTCGCCCCTGTAAATAGGATACTCCCACCGCCTTTCTTGAGCATCCCCGGCACGACCTGCTTTGAACAGAGGAAACCACCGAGGGTACAGACACGCCATGCGCCCTCGAATGCTTCGGGTGTGAGGTCAGCGAAACTGCCCCACGCTGCGTTTCCAGCATGGTTTACCAAGATATCGGGATCTCCGAGTTCTTCTCGGATACGATCAAAACTTCGCTCTACCTGTTCAGTATCCGTAATATCTGTGGGGATGGGGATAGCCGTCCGTCCGGACTTCGCCAATCGCGTGGACAGGTTTTTAATGTAGGCAGATGAGCGCGACAGGAGTGCTACGTTACATCCTTCTTCTACAAATTTACGGGCGAGTGCAGCCCCTAAACCGGGACCGACACCTGCGATAACTGCTACTTTTTCCATAGTGATTCCTTTAGGACTTACAAAAATTTCGGTTTGGGTCTGCTTTTAGTTTCCTGACAGATGTCAATTTATGATATTTCACACGGATTACGCAGTTATAAACATGCCGCCCTTACAGGGCTAAAAAAAGGGTGATCCGCGCAGCTATAAACATATCGTCCCTACGGGACTAAAGACAACATACCTACCTGATGTGATAGACCTGACTCGTGAATGTTCTGCTCAACATCTGTTTTTAGGTGTGAAAACACCCATATTTTATAGTAAAGCACGAGAACAAATTGACACACCACAATAGCAATCCACATTGCCTGCCTGATCGTAGGGGCTGGGTTACCCAGCCCCTACGATCAATCGCGCGTCCAAATAATTATGGGCTTTACTATAAAATATGATACCTATAGATATGGTTTCAGTTCAATCGGATCGATCTATATGAATTTACGAAAATTTGAGAGTTGGGTTTCACTTGCAGTTCAACCCAACTCTTAGGAAGAGAGGAGTTGCGACAATCGCGCGACATTTTATTCATGTCTAAGCGCGTCAATCGGATGGAGTTTTGCGGCTTTCCATGCCGGATACGCGCCGAAAAAGATGCCTACCAATGCACTGACAACAAAGGAGATTATTCCATACATCGGCGAGACGAGGGTTCGCCACTCCCAGAATGATGTGACCAATTCTGCACCCGCTATACCGACACCAATACCAACGATGCCCCCGATGAGTGCGAGACTTGTGGATTCCACGAGGAACTGCGCGAGGATATCGGAGCGTTGTGCGCCAACGGCTTTGCGTAACCCAATCTCCTTCGTCCGCTCCGTCACAGAAACGAGCATAATGTTCATAATCCCGATGCCCCCGACGACTAACGATACGACGGCAATCCCTAAAATCAGGTTGGTAAAGGTTTGGTTTGATTCTTCGAGTGTCTCCATAAATTCTGCCTGGTTCCGGACGTGAAAGTCAGGTTCTTTATTGGGTGCGATTTTATGCTCCTTTCGGAGCAACTCTGTTACCTCGGTTTCTGCTGCTTCAAGGAGTTTACCATCATTTGCCTGTATACTGATGCTTGAGAGATAGTCCTCACCAAAAACGCGCTTCATAGCAGTTGAATAAGGGATGAAAACCTGATCGTCTGGGTTTCGCCATCCGCTGGCGCCTTTCTCTTTCATAACACCAACGACATGGAAACCGACATTTTTAATTTTGACGGTTTGGCCGACCGGTTCAACGGTTTCAAAGAGATTATCAACAACGGTTTTGCCGAGTACACAGACGCGGTCCCGGTATCGGATTTCGCTGTCAGTAAAAAATCGTCCTTTCTCAACGGTAAAATTCGCCGTGACGAGGTACGCGGGAGAGGTGCCGACGATAGTTGTATTGGTATTTTTATTGCGGAACTTCACCTGTGCGCGGCTGCTCACCTCTGGTGTGACATAGCCAAAAGTCTGTCCGCGTGCCTCTAACGCCTCCATATCTTTGACAGTGAGGCTTCTGCGTGCATCAGCGGATCCCCGTCCGCGAAACCTGCTTTGTCCAGGACGGACCGCGAGAATGTTCGCGCCTAATGTCTGAATCCGTTCCGTGACATCAGCCTTGGCACCTTCACCAATTGAAGTGGTGGTTATAATTGCCCCGACCCCAATGATCACGCCTAACATCGTCAACAGAGATCGGAGTTTATTTGCCAATAAGGCACTGAATGCGTTTGCAAAACTTTCAAGGATACCCATAGCGTTCTCTCCTATATGTTTTCGCCTTTTTACAACCTCGGAAAAAGTAATAGTATCTATCGTCCACGACCGCCGCCAGTCATCCGTCGCATTGTGGAGGCGGGGTTTTGCATCATGCGTCTTCGCCAATCTTCACCGCCCCTGCCCCCGCCGGGTGTAAAGCCGCCGATTGCGATGATATCTCCCTCGGCGAGTCCAGAGATGATCTCAATCTTGTCAAAGCTGCTCACCCCAGTTACGATGGGTTGAGGTCGTCCGGGTTGACCATCTGTGCCGATGATCCTGACCATTTTCCTGCCGCGCATATCAAGGACTGCTTCGATTGGGACTGTTAGAATGTCTATTTTGTTAACAGCCGAGATTTGGACAGTAGCGTTCATGCCGGGTTTGAGAAACGGCATCTTTGGCGCTTCAGTCTCTGCGGGTTGCGCTTGGGTCGGTGGTTCTTGCGCGGGTGCTTCTTCAAAGAAGCCGCCAAAAAGTTCGCCCCAATCGTCGTCGCCGGTTTCTGCTTTTGCTTCGGCTGCGTCAGATGCCTCTGGTTGCTGTGCGGGTTGTTGTGGGGATGGCTCTATGGGTGTGGGTCTTGACGGGACTCCATCAGCCTCACCTGCTTCTGCTTGGCGTTGTTGGCGCATTGTGCGGAAACGTTCGCGTTGTTCGTCGGTCATATTTGCGAAGTCTGGTCGCTCCGTGCTGCCTTGCCCCTCGCCGCCACCGCGCCGACCTTCAGCACCTCGCATCATTCCCTGACGCGCGCCGGCAGCTTCCACATTTTTCAATTCGGAGGTCACTTCAAAGGTTGTCACATTCTGAAGTGCTCGTCCTTGGGGTGCGATCTTCAAGACTTCACCCTGAAAGGGTGTATCGGGATAGGCTTCAACGGTAATTGTCACAGGTTGTCCGATTTGGACTTTGCCGATGTCGGTTTCATCAACCTCAGTTACGACGTAGACGGTATCAAGGTCTGCCATGGTGACGATCGCCTGTCCTTCAGTTGAGGAGAGTGAAGAAAGGCGCGAAGTGATCACCTGTCCTTCTTCAACGAGTTTGTCAAGAATCGTTCCAGAGATAGGTGCCTTGATGACTGTATCGTTGTACTCAATTTGACGGAGTTCGAGCTGCGTTTGATTGCGTTTAACGGCTAAACGTGCGGTCTCAATATCGCGTTCCTTTCGGGTAATTTGTTTCTGATTCGCTTGTGCGAGTTTTAATGACTCTTCAGCCTGTACGATGCGTTGTTCCTGAAGTTTAATATCCATATCTCGCGCGGCTTCCGCCTCAACGCGCTCCTTGGCAAGGTCGCGGTTGAATTCTGCTTTCTTAATATCGGCTTTTCCCAATTCAAGCTCGGCTTCAGTCGCGGGTTTTTCTACCAATTTCAGGTTTTCTGCAGATGACCGATGCCGCGCCTCCGCCGATTTAAGCTGTGCCTGTGAAGACTCTAAGGCAGCCTGGGAGATGAGTTCTTTCCCATAAAGCTTCTTATTCCGTTCATGCTCTGCGGTTACCAGATCCAAGTTTGCCTTGTCCTGTTCCAGGGAGGCTTGTGCGCGCTGTTTATTTTCGTCGCGGACTTCATCGGAGGTGAGCAATTTATACCGAATGTTGGCGATCTTGAGACTGTTTTCAGCATCCATGACACCGCGTTGGTTGGCTATTTTCTCAAGACGAATATCCTCTTTGAGCTGGATGAGCCGTTGCTGTGCCTCAGCGAGAGATTCCCGTGACTGTCGGATCTGAATGTCGGACTGCTCCCGCTGGAGTTGAATGTCAATTTCCGCCTGTTCCAAGCGCGCTTCTGCAGATTGTAAGTCGGCTTGCGCCTGTTCCAAACTGATCTGGACGTAGGTCGTCTCAATCACAGCAATGATGTCGTCCTTTTGAACATAATCACCTGCGTCAACGTGGAGTTCCAGAATTTTTCCGCTCGCTTTGGAACTGACTTCAACAATATTCAACGGCTTGATGGTGCCTGTCGCGTCAATCGTGATTGCAATATTGTCACGTTCAACAGTTGCTGTCTTTACTGCCGATGTCTCAGCATTGTCTTTCCCACCTGTTCCGGTAAATATGATACGTCCCACAGCGACCGCAGCTACTACCAGTAGCACCGCGCCGACAATCGCAATAATTTTCCCTATTCCTAATTTTCCTATCATGGAGACTCCCTCCTGATCTTATTAAATAGTATGCCCTTCCGTGCCACCCTCATTCACCTAAAAGTGTTCACTGTTTAAGTTAGTCAAACCTGAACGAGAAAAGTTCGGATTTCTGCTGTATTTGGCTTCTACAACTGAGACATATTGACGGCACTATCGCGTCGTTCGTGCATATTCTTTTCCATCGCTTCAGGATAGCGGTCAGGCAGATGCGAAACTTCGTTGAGTTTTTGGAGTGCGTCCGCTTCCAATCGCCATCCAGCGGCTCTGAGATTATCGTGCAGGTGCCCAGTATGCCTTGCCCCAACGATCACTGAAGTCATCGCCGGTTGTTCCAGTACCCACCGCAGTGCGACCTGTGCGGGGCTCTGTCCAAGTTCCTCAGAAACGTCAAAAAGTGTTTGCAATGTCTCATCGGCGTTGTCTGCGAAATAGCGTTGCGGGTATGCCCACCCCTCCTCTGACCGAGTGCCACCGTGTGTGCGTTCACCGGGCTTATATTTTCCAGAGAGAAAGCCACCTGCTAACGGACTCCATACGACGACACCAAGTCCTTTGTGTTCGCAGAGCGGAACGATCTCCTGTTCTATATCCCGAACAACGAGACTATATTGCGGTTGATAACACGCGAATCGTTCCCAACCGTTGATATCGCTGAGCCATAACGCCTCAGATAATCGCCACGCTTGATAGTTGCTACATGCTGTATAACGCACCTTGCCTTGTCGGACGAGATCGTCGAGTGCTTGAAGCATCTCCTCTAACGGGGTTTGGGTATCAACATGGTGAATATAGTAGATGTCCACGTAGTCCATCTGGAGGCGTTTGAGGCTGTCGTCAATCGCTTGCATAATGTGGACGCGCGACATTCCAGAATCGTTGGGACCGGTGCCCATTGGGTTAAAAAACTTCGTTGCGACAATGGCATCGCGTCGCCTTCCCTTGAGTGCTTTACCAAGCAGGACTTCCGATTCACCATCCGCGTAGGAATTGGCGGTATCAAAAAAATTGACACCAGCCTCCAAAGCGAGATCTACCATGCGGTTTGATTCTGCCTCATCGGCCCCGTGCCCAAAGGTCATCGTGCCTAAACAGATTTCTGATACCTTGAGTCCACTTTTTCCTAATCTTCTATATTCCACGTTTTTTCTCCATATTACACAACAGGAACGGTTTCACCTTCGGAACGGAGTCCCGCTTCGTAAACCTTCATTACCTCCAGTGCGAACTCAAGCGATCCTTGCTCCGCCGGTTTGCCTTGGAGAATGCAATCACAGAAATATCGCATCTCTTGGTAGAACCCTTGGACGAAAAGCCCTTTGTTTTCGAGTGTACCGAGACTGTATTGCGGCTCCCAGACGACAGCACCACTCTCAAAACCTTCAGGGACATAACTGGTACTCCCGCTATAATTGAAAGACATGCCGCGCTGTAGGAGTACACGGTTATTGTTCCGAATTTCGGCATGGCAGCCATCACCAAAGCATTGATAGAGTTCGGAAGGTTGTCCGTGCCTCGCGCCATCCGCGAGATGAAAGTTTCCGAGCGCGCCACTTTCATATTCCAAGATACACACACCACCGCCGCGTCGCCCTTGACGGACGGTTACAGCGGAAACCTTTCCACCGACTGCTACTAACAGCGATAGGGGGTGGCACCCATTTTGAAGCCAATTGGTATGTTCTTTCTCGCGCAGGACACGCCTTCCGTCATTCGGAATTGTCATCGGATAGACCGCTAAAATGCTCCTTAGGGGACCGTATTCTTCCGTTGCGAAGATTTCAATAATTTTCTGTGTAGCGGGCATAAAGGCTTTCTTGAACCCGACAACAACGACACGATCCTTGCGATGATGGATCATGTTCCGCACTTCGTCAGCAAACATTCCGGGTGGTTTTTCCAACCAGACGTGCATCCCTGCGTCGAGTGCTTCGCAGGTTAATTCGGGGTGCAGGCGTGGCGGTGCGCAGAGAAAGATCGCATCCAAATCCTCGTTGCGAAACATCTCCGCCATACTCGGATAACACGCTTTAACACCGTACTGTTCAGCGGTAATGCGGGCGCGGTCGAGATCAAGGTCGCAAAACGCCTTTAACCGAACGGGGAGGAATGTTAGCGTCGGTAAAACGTTTCGATAGCCGTGTGAGCCGACACCGACGACTGCAACATTCAACCGCTCCTCAAATTCTCTCTGATAACTCATGTTTTTAATTTACCTTGCGGTTAAAGCACAGGAATTACGGAAGTACGTCATCAAGATAGGCATCCAAATCCGTTTTCATTTTCTGTAATTCCGCTTGGTCGATGTACATCATGTGCCCTGCCTGGTAGTAAGCCATCGTGATGTTATCCTGCAAAGACGGATCAAGTCCGAGATGGCTGAAGGTATATTCTGATGCTAAAAAGGGTGTTGCCAAGTCGTAATAACCGTTCGCGACAAACACTTTCAAGGCAGGATTCATCGTCATCGCTGCGCGCAAGGTATCGGCGACGTTGACGTACTCGTTCTGATGATCACCATAGTTCCAGGGATGTACGCGCCGACTGAGAATTTCATAAGGAAGATCCGACTCGAATTCGAGTTCGCCACGGACGTAAGCGTTGAGCGTCGCGGTATACGCCCCTTGAACGACTGCGGAACTTGGATCATACTCATAATTTTCGCCTGCTGAATCGCGGTCGATCCCCTTGTATCGACTATCAAATCTGCCGACTGTTCGTGCTTCATCGCGGAGCAACTCCTTGCAAAACCGAGCGATATTAATTCGCAAGTCGGTCCGTTCAATGTATTCCGGTGTGAGCCCCGTATAACTTGCGAGTTTCTTAACAATGTCGGCACGTTGTGCAGGCGGTATAGCACTACCTTTCATGAGTGCTACCGTGTAATCACCTGTGGCAAACGCTCTGACTTCGTCGATGAATGTTTCTAATTGGGTATCAGTTTCGCCCAATTTGTTATGGTAAAATGCTGTCGCTGCATAGGTCGGTAAAAAAAGAATATAGGGCAGATCGTTGCCGGGTGCGAACCGAATTGTCTGGAAATTGAGGACGACCGAAACGAGCATAATGCCGTTGAGATAGGTGCCGTGCCGTCCCTGAAGGTAGCCTGCAAGCCCACCAGCACGGGTGGTTCCGTAGCTTTCACCGATGAGAAATTTGGGTGATTCCCAGCGTTTATAGCGTCCCAAATAGAGGAGAATAAAATCGCCGACCGATTCAATATCTCTTTTGAACCCATGGAACTGTTTCGCTTCTTCTCCCGGTACGGCTCTGCTGAACCCTGTGCTGACGGGATCGATGAAAACGAGATCGGTTTTGTCTAAAATAGAGCACTCGTTATTGGTCAGCTGATAGGGCGGTTGTGGCAATTCACCATCTGCGTCGGGTTTGACACATCTCGGTCCGAGGACTCCGAGGTGGAGCCATACGGATGAGGAGCCGGGCCCGCCGTTGAAGGAGAAGGTGATCGGACGTGTAGACGGATCTTCTACATCATCGCGCGTATAGGCAATAAAGAAAACCGCTGCTTTCGGTTTCTCGCCCTCTTTATCGACCTCTTCTTTGAGGATAAGGGTGCCTGTTGTTGCTGTGTAACGCATCTCCTCACCGTTAATTGTAACGCTGTGGTGCGTCACCGAGAGTTTATCCTCGGGTATGTCGGCGTTCTTCTCTTCGTCCTTGGTTTCTTCAGATTCTTTTTTTTCTTCTTGGCTCATATTGAATTCTCCTCTCTGTTTTTAAGTGGTAAGACGTGAATATACTGCCTTATTAAACGCATTATAGCATACTTTGCAGAAACGGGTGTGACAATTTTTTGTTAATTTTGTCACTTACCCCCATTTTTTTTTGAGGGTAGTCTGTCGTTGATATTGTTAG
>VYCT01000371.1 GCA_009843785.1 Candidatus Poribacteria bacterium
TGGGTAGAGATGGTTTCAGGTTAATGTAATATAAACTTTTAGAAATGGTATAAGTCCCGTAGGTTGGGTTGAACGGATGCCACCAAAAACCCGAAAATCATAGAAAACACAACTCGTTCCAGATACACCACACCCATCAGAGACCGAGTGAAACCCAACGCTTTTGATTTGAAGGTTCCGCGGGGCTGACAGCGTAAAGTTGGGTTTCACTACGTTCACGAATAGATATGGCCGGATATTGACTTTCAGGGGTGTTTGACCTGTCAACAGTCCACTTCTCAACGCCGTTCAACCCAACCTACGGGACTGTCAGAACTTGACAGATTGCGCGCCTTGTGATAGACTTTCCATCATGAAAATTGTTGTTGCACCGGATTCATTCAAGGGGAGCGTGAGTGCGCTTGAAGCTGCGAATGCGATTGAGCAAGGGCTGCGTCGCGTGTTTCCTGATGCTGTTATTGACAAAATCCCGATGGCAGACGGTGGTGAAGGGACTATGCAGTCGCTCGTTGATGCTACTGGGGGACACCTTCAAACACAACGCGTGCTTGCACCGTTAGGGAACGCGGTTGACGCACAATTCGGTATCCTCGCAGACGGAGAAACTGCCGTTATTGAGATGGCATCCGCCTCCGGTCTGACGCTTGTCCCACCGCACGAACGGGACCCACTCCGCACCACGACCTACGGCACCGGGCAGCTCATCCATACCGCTTTGGAAGCAGGGTGTAGACGCTTCATCATCGGTATCGGCGGCAGCGCGACGAACGATGGTGGTGCCGGTATGGCGGAGGCACTGGGGGTTCGGTTGCTGGATGCAAATGGCGAACAGATACCACGCGGCGGCGGCGGGCTCGGACAATTGGCATCAATAGATATATCCGGTTTACATCCGGCGGTTGCTGAAACAGATACCGTTGTCGCTTGTGATGTCAACAACCCATTGACGGGACTCGACGGTGCATCACACGTCTATGGTCCGCAGAAGGGTGCCACGCCTGAAATGATTGAGACGTTGGACGCGCATCTCGCACATTTTGACGGCGTTTTGACGCGGACACTCGGTAAATCTTTTAACGACATACCGGGAGCAGGCGCTGCCGGTGGACTCGGTGCCGGATTGATGGCATTTCTTAACGCCGAGTTGAGACTCGGTGTTGATATTATGGTTGATGCTGTTAATCTCACGGAACGGGTAAAAGGTGCGTCTCTCGTTTTTACGGGTGAGGGGCAACTGGATTTTCAGACCGCCTTTGGGAAAACGCCTGTCGGTGTTGCGAAGGTCGCGAAGACGCATAATATCCCTGTGATTGCGATTGCGGGGGGTATCGCTGAAGGGGCTGAGGCGGTTTATGAAGCAGGTATTGATGCAATGTTGGGTATCGTACAAGAGCCGATGGAATTAGAGGATGCCGTTGCGGACGCGTCGCGGTTGATCGCTGATACAGCGGAGCAGGCTGCACGATTGATTGCTATTGGTCATAGTGGACAGGGAAGTTAAGAAAGACTGGAAGAAAAGAAGGCTGCCCTTCTAATCTTCCAGTCTTCTCTAATGCGTTACGGAGAACCCGACGGCGCGTGCCTACTACTGTAACAATATCGGCGTGTCTTTCATGAAATCGTCTGTTTCGGTTTGCCACATTTTCATATCTGCAGCAAGCGAGCGGATGCGGTCGGCATGTTCAGGTAAATCCGCGAGGTTTGTTGTCTCCCACGGATCCTGCTCCAGATCGAAGAGTTGGATATAATCCGTGCCTTTACCTGTTTCTTCGGAGACATAATAGCGGATGAGTTTCCAGCGTCCATCACTGATGGTGCGGTGAATATCCTTATACGCCGCGAAGACTGTAGGACGAACCTGATCCACACAACCCTCCATCAGAGGTACTAAACTACACCCTTCAGTCGTATCCGGGCATTCGACACTGGTGAGGTCACAGACGGTCGGAAAGACATCGTAGAGGTAGGTGAGTGCATCAACTGTCGTGCCTTCGGGGATGCCTGGTCCGGCGAATATGGACGGTACACGGATGCTGTGGTCATAGAGATTCTGTTTGCCGAGCAGCCCGTGTTGTCCGACAGCGAGTCCGTGGTCAGCGGTATAGATGACAATGGTGTTGTCGAGATGTCCATTGGCCTCCAATGTGTTTAGCAAGCGTCCCATTTCGGCATCTTGACTGGTAATCATACCGTAGTAGTCGGCGATATGTTGTTGAACGATTTCAGGGGTGCGTGGGAATTCTGCCAGCACTTCGTCACGAATCCGCATTTCCCCGTTGTCAAACGGGTGTTCCGGGAGGAAGTTTTCTGGAACAGGGACCTCCTCAGGTTTATACATCGTCGCGTATTCTCCTGGCGGTGTCCGCGGATCATGCGGTGAAGTAAAGGAGAGATAGAGGAAAAACGGATCCGTTTGGTCGTAGTTTTCTATAAATTGCACGGCGGAATCAGTAAACAACTCCGTAGAAAACTTATCACCAATATACCTATCATCTTGCGGATATTTTCCTGTCGGATCAAAATCGAAAATTGGCACCTTATATTGATTGCCCATGCCACCGAAAAAAATTGTCCCACCATCGTCAAAACTATCTGCAAACGTTTGTCGGTCATTGTGCCATTTACCAGAAAAAAATGTGTGATACCCTGCTTGACGCATCACCTGGGGCCAGACAGCGTAATCTCGGTTAATCTGGTTTGCCCCGCTTCGGAATAGACTTGCACTTGTGAGAACAGCAGCGCGACTCGGAACACAAACTGCTCCTGAAAGCGAACCCATGATGTGGGTTTGTCGGAAAGTCGTTCCGCGTGCCATGAGTGAATCCATAGTGGGTGTCTTAACGGTTGGGTCGCCCATACCGCTAATAGCATCCCACCGGTGGTCGTCAGCAATCATAAAAAGAACATTCGGCTGTGAAGACATATTTTTAATTTTCCTTGCGGTTAAACAACGTGATTTTGAACCTTTGACGCGCATTCCGTAAATCCGCTCTCCATTACATTACGAGCTACGGATTTTGCGGCTACCAAAGACAGTTGAGACCTAATCAGAGACCACCGCGTAATGAAATGGAGCGGTGCCCAGGGGGCCATAGTTAAAAAAATGAAAATTGCGACTATTGAACAATTTTACCCACGCCGCCGGACGCGGCTTGTCAAGATTACGACGGATACCGGTATCGTCGGGTGGGGCGAAACGACGCTTGAAGGTAAACCCAGAAGTACATGTATGGCTGTTACAGAACTTGCCGACTATTTTATCGGCAAAGATCCACTGCGGATTGAACACCACTGGCAGCACGTTTATCGCTCGGCGTTCTTCCGAGGCGGGAATATCTTGATGTCCGCTTTGTCCGGTATCGATCAGGCGTTGTGGGACATTGCCGGTAAATACTACGATGTGCCTGCCTATCAACTCTTGGGTGGTGCCGTACGGGACCGTATCCGCGTCTATGCACACTGGGGCATCGGCAGTCTGACGGACGAAGGCAAAGCTGCCGCGAAAGAGCGTCTCGAACTTTTACAACAAAAAGGCGGTTATACAGCGTTTAAAAGCGGTCCCGGCGGCAAGTGGCGTGGACACGAACCTCCCGCGGTTATCGACGAGTTTGTAGAACGCGCCTATCTCATGCGCGAGTGGGTTGGACCGGATGTTGAACTCGCGTTCGATTTCCACGGTAAGATGACACCTGCACTCGCTATCGAAATTTGTCACGAACTTAAAGGGATGCACCCGATGTTCGTTGAGGAACCTATTCCGCAAGAAAATGTAGACGCGCTTAAACTGGTGTCCGACCATGTACCGTTTCCGATCGCGACAGGTGAACGGCTGCTGACCCGTTGGGGGTTTCGCGAGGTTTTTGAAAAACAGGTGGTCGCTTATCTACAACCCGATACCTCCCATGCCGGTGGTATTACTGAACTGAAAAAGATTGCAAACATGGCGGAGGTCTACTACATGCACATCGCTCCGCACTGTGCTATCGGTCCCGTTGCTTTTTCTGCCTCCCTTCATGTGGATGCTGTTGTGCCGAATTTCCTCATCCAAGAACAGATTGATGCCGGCTTAGGTGACGGTCTGTTTATTGAGGATTGGCAGGTCACAGATGGACACATTGAATTGCCGACAAAGCCGGGACTCGGTTTTGAGATTGATCCGAAAGAGGCGGAACAGACGCTTGATACCTATCCTGAAGAACTCGGCGGTGAATTCTATTACGACACCGATGGCAGCGTGGCAGATTGGTAAGTTCGTTGTCAGTTGTCAGTGCTCTGTCCACCTTAAAATTACAGGTGGTTTAACTCGTAGGTTGGGTTGAACGCAGTGAAAACCAACACTTATGGATATAATATACCCGAAAGTTTAACCGGACAGGGCATTCGTTAGCCTACGAACTTGTAAATAGGACGCGAGACTCAACCAGACTTTGGTGTTTTCTCAACTCTTTCTACAAGTAATGAAACATTAAGTAGACTAGCAATCTTTTCAAGTTCCGCTTTTCTACCTTTTGTGCCGCCATATTCTCCTTTCGTTCCTCTTACCCAAAACCCTCCTCGCTTAATCCCTTTATTGACGTAGGGAAACGGCTCTTTTGATACGTTTTTAGGGCGAACACGCATGACTTCTTCCAGCCCTAATTTCTCAAGTACCTCAATATACGTTTTTTTTCCGTCATGATGATATATGACATTCCCATCGGGCATAGTAACTCTAAGGTTTGTA
This sequence comes from Candidatus Poribacteria bacterium, assembly GCA_009843785.1. GTDB lineage: Bacteria > Poribacteria > WGA-4E > WGA-4E > WGA-3G > WGA-3G. Next base: position 4,724 of record VYCT01000371.1, read on the forward strand.
GGCTTTGAACGGGTTCCATCACCGTCCTCAGATTCTTCCTCGCTCTGTTCATCACCGCCATTAGATTCTGCTTCGTTCTGTTCATCCAGAAACTCATGAAACGCGAGCTTAACAACATTTGTGAAATCCTGTATTTCCATCTGCGATTTTATAGCCTTGTGGAAAAATCTAACAAAACCATTCGTAGGTGTTTCCAGTTGTGCTCTCAGGATTCGCTTTATCTCTCCTCGATGTTTCAAGTCTACTGCAATGGAGCGAGCATTATCCAAATCAAATTTGTCTTTGGTAAAGTTTTTGAGCACATTGACCAAAGATGACTGAAGATCGGACATGTTGAATTCAAAAAAAGGTTCGATATCCATAACATTTGGTTTTTCCGAATCTGTGTAAAACCTATATATAACACCGTTGGTTAATACACCGATTCGAGCTTCTGTAACAGCTGTAAAGTAACGGAAAAGTTGTGAAACGTCTACTTTGGGAAGATCTGAACTCCAATCTTTGCACTCAATCAGCATGATGGCTTTATCATTTTTGAGTATAGCAAGGTCAACCTTTTCACCCTGTTTTGTGCCAATATCAGCAGTAAATTGAGGCACAACTTCTGTCGGATTAGTATCGTCATATCCCAAAGCGCGTATAAAGGGCTTGACAAAGGCATCTATCGTAGCCTGTTCGCCTTTTACCTTATCTTTGTAATCCGGTATACGGCTGGATAGGTTATTGAGTTCTTCGATAAAATCCATAAATACTTCCATTAGAGTAGCACGTAAAAGAAACGTTATACCGGAACCATCATCCCGTTTTGGAATCTTCCATCAGGCCCCCGCTTCGCCTCGTCAAGAATATGTCTTGCCAATGCAACACCACCTTTCTTATCCATTTTGTCGTCTGCATTACCGCTGTTGTAATTTTTTGCAGGCTCAATGCAATTCTGACATCCGGACCGGCATTCACAGTTTTCGGCGATTTCAATCCGTTTCTTCAGAACATCTTGCCAGACGCTGAAAAGTTTTTTAGCAACACCAATACCCCCGGCGTAATTTTCGTAATAGTAAGTAGTCGGTGCATCACCAATTTTTGAATAGGTACTTGTGTCAAACCGGTCGGCTGGAATGACGAACATTCCTCCGACACGGATGATATGCTCCAGCGCAACAATTCCATCAGTGGTACGTTCACTTGGTGGAACATTTATCCAAAAAGCATGTAGATTGTTCTGATAGTATGCCTCATTAGTTTGGTGTAGTTCCCTTGGTTCGCCTGTGCGCTCATCTACTATTCTGTAGCCTGAGAAATTCATCGTGAGGTTCACTACTCCATAGTACACCTCAATTTCACCATAGGTGACTCCATCGAAAATGTCTGTTGGCGTCAGCACCGTGTAAAAACTTGGATCTGTTCTAATATTCTGTTCAGTTGTGAAATACAGCATGATAGCGTGATAATTCAAAAGACTCGTCTGGACCGTGCAGGTGTGCTTCGCCTAATCCTATTTGTCCTTGTGAGCCGTCTTTTAGCCATTTAGGAAAGTTGAGCGTTATGTTTTTCTCGGGAACATACACCCATTCAGGGACTTTAGAGTCCAATTGTTCGGTTATTACATCGTCAACAACATCTAAAACACTATCAGTTTCATCGCACGCTACGAAAGCAAAACAAAGCGCGATAAAAATTAAGTGTAGACTTGCAAAGACTTTCATTGTAGAATAATTTTACCTTTGTAGGAAACCGAACCTACCGGGCCTGGATGACCGCTAAATTGACACCTATGCAGCATAGTCAAGATGCACCTGTCACCCCGTACGGACTGCGCTCTGCCGGGGTCGATCTTTTATACACCTATTGTCCCGGTAGTGGTTTGTCCATTTTCAAAATGAAGGCAAATCCAGTTCGTAGTAGGGCAATTCTGCGGCGTACTTGAAGAAACGCTCCAGCAAAACCCCAAATGCGAAGTGCATTATTGCCCGTTTCTGAGCGGGACGTGCGATAAATCGCACTACTACGAACGAATCCACCTACAATTCAAAGGTGGACAGCCTACTATGCTTCCTATCGGTAGGAATGATTTCCAATGCATCGAGGGTTTAATCTCTATTCTTTTCGGAGGGCGGATGCGAACGCGCTTTCAACGCGGCTAACTCGCTGCGTAGATGATCGACCTCTTTCTGGAGCTCAGCAACTATTGCCTCTGCTTGCTCGCGTGCTTGTTGCTCTCGCTCGCGTGCTTGTTGTTCTCGCTCCCGTCTTCGTTTTTCTCGCAAATACATAAGATGCTCCCATGCCAAACACGGTGCAATTATCGCTATACCTAAACCGATACCGAAATGATATAGGTGCGACTCAATGTTATTCATTACGGTTACGGTTTCCCTTAGCCAGGTCGTTTCTGGAAAGATAACGACAGCAATTTCAGATGAGACAGCAATAAACATATAGACACAAAAAATGTATCCAAAGGCTGCCCTGGCACACCGTTGCCAAGACTCTGGGATTTCACCCAGAAAATTGGTATGCTTCTCTCCAGAGTGTTCAGCGTTATTTTCAAGATTCTCCTGACTATCTTTCATATGAATAGGTTAACCCCTAGTAAGGCAAGACAAATAACAGAGATGCTATTTATCCTGATTGAAATTAGGAGAAATAAATGACACCTTATTTCAATTCCACACTGGTTAGACTAAAAAGCATATCATCTTTTTTTGCATTATGTTTCATACAATTAGAAATGATAGAATACAAGGATTATACCTTATATGTTTCCATAAGTCAAATTTTCCAGCACATTTATTCTGCCTTTATATCCCACAGCAGCACCGTGCCGTCCGCACTCCCACTGGCAAGCAGGGCGCCATCGGTACTCCACGATAGCCCCCTTATAGTATCTGCGTGCCCTGTGAAGGTCGCTTTATGTGCAGCGATAAATTTCAATATAACGGAGACTTTAACGAAAGCCTCCGACATAACGGAGATGGATAAAGTCTTATTTTCTGGGAAGGGCGTTTTCGGGACAGCCATAAGCGTTGGGACATCCCATAAACTCACCTTTCCGTACCTATCTCCGCTGGCGAGTATCGTACTCTCTGGGTTCAACGCTACCCAAGTACTTGAAATACCTGTAAGGATTGGCTTCGGGCTAGCACCTGTAAGGTCCCATAGATGCGTCCCGTCTCGCCCACTTGTACTGGCAAGGAGGGTTCCGTCCGCATTCAACGATAAACTATAAACACGGGTGTCACGCAGTAATTCTGTGAACATTACTTTTTCTGTTCCGTTTTCGACATCCCGTAAACGTAAGGCATGGCTGCCCTCACTGGCACTTGCGAGCAGTGTGCCATCCGCGTTCAACGCGACGCTATGGACTTCCTCTCTATGTCCGATCAGGGTTGCTTTAAGTGTAGGCGTGGTATTTGTGAAATCCCATAAATGCACTGTCCCGTGATCATTTCCACTGGCAAGGTGTGTGCCATCTGCACTCCACGAGACGCTACTGATTCTCCGCCCTGATGGACTTCTGTCCGATATTTTTTCTGTGAGTAATCCAATTTCCTTTGTACTTTTGACATCCCATAAACGCAGTCCATCAGCCTGCCCTGTAGCGATCAGCGTGCCTTCTGGGTTTAACGACACACTCTCAATTACATGCTCCCACGAGTGGGTCGGTGTGGTTCTCAAAGTCGCTATGTGTGTAGCCGTTGTGACATCCCATAAATGTAGCGTATCTGTCCAAATCGCACTTGCGAGGCGTGTGCCATCTGCACTCAACGATAGACTCGTGACGCTGCCAGTATAGCCTTGGATCCCGGTGTATCCAGTAAGAGTCGTTTCGAGTTGACCTTTTTCAATATCCCAGAGACGGACATCCGAGCTGCCAATAGCGAGGCGTGTACCATCTGGGCTCCACGATAGACTTTCGACCCCTTCCGCCTGTGCTCTAAAAGTTGTTTTGAGTGTAGGTGTAACCGTTGTGACATCCCACAAACGCACGATGCCATCATAACCAGCAGCAAGTACTGTCCCATCTGGGCTCCACGCTAGACTTTCTACAGGGGTCTGTGAGGAACCGCCCTCCGGTGTCTCATATTCTATAAGCGTTGCTATTTGTGTAGCATTTTCGACATCCCATAAGAACCACCCGTATTTGCCGCCGCTTGCGGTGCCACCTGCGGCGAGGCGTGTGCCGTCTGCATTCAAAGATACGCACTTGTCTCCCGGTCCGAATCCTGGGAAGGTTGTTTTCAGTGTGGCAGTTTTGACATCCCATATCTGTATCGTGTCCTCGTGCCAGCTGCCACTGGCGAGTAGTCTCGCATCCCTGCTCAAAGATATGCTCCCAACCCTCTCTCTATGTCCCGGTTCTTTAAGGGTTGCTTTCAGTGTGGCAGTTTTGACATCCCACAGACGAATCCCGTGAAAATCCGAACTCACGAGAAAAGTGCCGTCCGTGCTGAACGCTACAAGTTCAGGTGCCATGTGTTCACCGTGATGTTCAGTAAGGTTGATTTTGAGCGTAGCCGTTGCGGTGTCCCACAAACGGACACCGTCGTCGCTTGCACTGGCGAGTAGCCTGCTATCCCCACTCCACGCTATACTGGTGACCTCACCTCTCTGTCCTGTGAGAAATGCGCGTTCTTGATATGTCTCAGTGTCATACAACCATATCCCTGCGCTGCTGGCTACGGCTAATATATTGCCATCTGGCGAATATGCGATTTCCATTACCGATCCCTTACCGAGGCGGGCTTTCGCACCTTGGGGTAGGCTGAATTGGGTATGCGGGGGATACTGGGCAAAGGCGGTGCTAATAAGAGCATATAAAGTTAGAAGCAATGTGAAGATGAAAAGAAGTATGTTTTTTTTCACGCTATTCGTCCTTTGGCTATACTGTCAAACGTAAGCACAACTCAGGACCATCCAGTTTCAAATTAGCGATAGTTATTTTCGTATCGGGCGAGGAGACCTCGCCCCTACGAGAAATGTAACCTAAAACGCAAAATTCATATAGCACTAAACGACCGGTTTCCGATTTGAAACATAAGGCGGTTCCAACATCAACTTCTGATCTTCATCTGACATCAGATTCCGGAGTTCGTCATCGTATCTGCCTTGTCCCCATGAGGCGTGTCCTGGTGAATACTTGAACAGGATTGAGCGGCGTTCGTGTGTAGCCGTCCACGGGAGTGTGCCGTGCGTCAACGCCTCCGTAAAGATAACCACATCGCCTGCCTTCTGATGTACCGGTGCCATGCAGATTTTGTTGTCTACCACCGGTCGGAATTGCGGTGGACACGGGTAGTTGCTCTTATGGCTACCCGGGATGCAACAGAAACCGCCGTGTCCGGGCAGCATATCGGTTAACGCCCACGAGACGACGGTTAGTCCGTTGTACATCCGATCGTTTCGGAAGACGTAGTACTGCGACGGATCATAAGGCGTGCCGCCACCGTGGAGCGTCCCACCCGGGTTTCCTTCTATCATCAAGATGCCGTAGACATGATCCAGTCGGAATTTTGGACCGACGATCTCTGCTAAGCATGGCATAATACGCGGGTGGTTGAGCAGTTTACGGAACGCGTCGTCCTCCCAACTCAAGAATCCGCCGAACCGTTGTGAATGAACATTATCGTCCACCGGATCTGGATAATCTTGTGCATCGATAAGCGCGTTCAGTTCGGCGAGTTCTTCATTACCTAAAACACCTTCAATGTTCACATATCCCCATAGGTCAAACAGATATTTTTCTTCGGGGCTCATTGAAACACCTCCGTCATAGGCTTTAAAGGATGTACAAACTAAACAGTTTATGCTACTATTGATGTGCCGAGCGTGAAGTCGGTTCAAGCCGTGTGACAACGATTTGTTCTCTGTCAATCAGTTCACCGACGCGTGGTGACATCTCGTTTACCCACCGATCATCTTCATAGACCGCTGCGTAGAGTTGCTCCCGCTGCTCTTCGCTCTCAAAGCGTCGAATCCAGACGTAGAGATCGTCTTCTTCTTCACCAATGAAGCTGCCAATCACAACCATTCCTTTAGAAATCTGGAATGGAAGGACCGTTTCTTCCATGTATTTCACCCAGTTTTCGCGTTGACCGGGTTTCGTTCTGTACTGTCTTAATTCAAAAAAAGCCATAGAAAATCTCCTTTTTATTAGTTATCAGTTGTCAGTTACCAGTTTTCAGTTAAAGAGGAGTGTGCATTATTCCAAGCGTTGGATATCTGCCCCCTTAGCGTCGAGGTTTCCTCGCCCTTTATCAACCTGTTGTCCGTTCATCGTAGGGTTGGGAAACCTGGGGGAAACACCCAAGCAAAACACCCTACGGTGAAATATTTATTCACACCCCTCAGTTAAAGAGGATTAACAGAATCACAGTAATCTTGGAATTCCTTATGCATTTCAGAACTCCTTACTCCAATCGGAGGTAAACGTATGGATCTATCGCCAGATTGTTTTCAGAAACGAAGCCAACACAGACATTCGGGGGGATAACCCCTTCAAGTAGAAGTACGCGCGCTTTATCAGAAATATTCCCACCGTGAGTCACGAGACTCCAAGGACGCTCAACAGAACCAACTGACTGCTCTCTCTCCACATATTTAACATACACTGTATTTGGATAAAATGGATAAAACAGACCATCGTTGCTTAGAAAACCACCGGTCACTTTTTTATCCCCGTGATTCCACAACTTTATCAAGACCCTATGTATTATAGTAGATTATGAAAATAAGTTTACATTTTATGAGATTTATGTTATTGT
>VYCT01000027.1:0-49050 GCA_009843785.1 Candidatus Poribacteria bacterium
GAATTAACACAATTGTTCTTGCGTTATTTTTTTCAAGTGTTATACTGAAGCTATACTTTGAAACCCAACGAAATTGAGACTTTACATGCAGTACACATCACAGCAAAATGATTGGTTGGTTCATCCCTTTTGCCAACCTGCTTCAGTAGAAGAAAGGGACAATCAACTGATTCTCGATAATGGCCTCATCCAGCGGATATTCGTCACTTCACCTAATTTCGCAACGGTTGATTATACGAATCAAATTACCGGTAGCAGTCTTCTTCGAGGTATCAAACCAGAGGTGGTGCTCACGATTGACGGACACCCATTTGAGGTGGGCGGCTTGAAAGGGCAACCCGACTACGCTTATCTTGATTCGGATTGGATTTCGGACTTGACGCGTGACGAGAACGCATTTCAATTTCGCGAATACCGAGTCGGTGAACCTGAAACCCGGTATCCGTGGGTAAAAAGGCGGACTACGACACCATCAGTCTATCCGCCAGAGGGTGTAACACTGACGGTTGCGTTCTCACCGCCGCCATCTATTGACTCCCTTCAAGTTTGTGTGCATTATGAACTATACCGAGGCATTCCAGTCTTATCCAAGTGGATTACAGTTCACAATGAGGGTCAAAAACCGATTCAATTAGATGCCTTAAACTGTGAAATCCTTGCTGTCAACGAGCAGGAGAAACATCGGCTACATATTGAGAGTGATTATGCCTTTAGTCGGATGGAAACGACACAGTGGGGACCTGATGCGGATTACATGACACAAGTCGATTATCACTATCAGATGCCATTGCTGATGACAAGCCACTATCCGCTCGGTCCGGGGGGACTGCTTCAACCGAGAGAGACCTTCAAGAGTTTTCGCACCTTCGAGATTCTGCATGATAGTGATGACCGTGAGCGAAAGGGACTCGCACGCCGCAAGATGTATCGCACGGTCGCGCCACAGGTTACAGAGAATCCAATGCTAATGCACGTTCGGAGTGCTGAGCCAGAGGCAGTTCGGTTAGCGATCGATCAGTGTGCCGAAGTTGGATTTGAGATGGTGATCATGACCTTTGGGAGTGGATTCAATGTTGAGAGCGAAGACCCGGAATACATTTCCACAATGAAAGGGTTAGCAGACTATGCACATAGTAAAAGTATTCAACTCGGTGGTTATACGCTGATGTGTGCTTCGCGAGGTGTGGGTGAAGAGTTTAACTGTATTGACCCAGACACTGGAGAACCCGGGAGTAGGTTTGGGCAAAGTGCGTGTCTTGCGAGCGCATGGGGAGATGGCTATGTCAAGCGTGTGCTGAATTTCATGGATGCTACCGGAATGGATATCATAGAGACAGATGGTCCTTATCACGGTGATGTCTGTGCCTCAAGGACGCACGCACACCATAACGGGTTGGCGGATTCGCAGTTGCGTCAGTGGGAAGCGTGCGTTAATTTTTACCACGAATGCCGATCACGCGGCATCTATATCAATTCGCCAGATCAGTATTATCTCAACGGTTCAAACAAATGCGGTATGGGCTATCGCGAAACGAATTTTAGCTTGCCACGCGAGCGGCAAATTCTAATTGCCCGGCAGAATATCTACGATGCCACTTTTGAAAAAACACCGAGTATGGGCTGGATGTTCGTCCCGTTGGTAGAATATCACGGGGGTGGGCAAGCCGCGACATTTGAGCCATTGTGCGAACATCTTGATGACTACGAAGCACACTTATCACAGAACTTCGGCAGCGGTGTGATTGCGTGCTATCGCGGTCCTAGGTTATATGATACAGAACAGACGAAAACAGTTGTTAAGAAATGGGTTGACTTCTTCAAAAAGTATCGTCCAATATTGGAATCTGACCTGATTCACGTACGTCGTCCAGATGGACGCTCCATTGATTGTATGCTCCACGCGAACGCACAACTCAATCCGTGTGGACTCGCGATGCTCTATAATCCTACGCGGACGGTGCAACAGACGACTTTGAAGTTACCGCTCTATTATACGGGATTGTCTGAAATTGCCAAGATTCGCAAAGAAGAAGGAAAACCCAAACGGTACAAAATTGACCGAGATTACAATGTTGAGATTCCAATTAAGATGGAAGCAAAAAGCGTTAGTTATCTCGTTATTGAACCTGAAATTTGAGTCCTGCGTGAAAGAAACCCGTAAATCCCTTTATCAGGACTTTGAGAAACGTCCTTAAGCACGATTTTTCTACCTTGAACGCAATAACCTGTGACGAAAAACAACATAATCGACGACAGCATTAGTGTAATTAAAGCGTGCATGCACAAATGGAGGTCAAAATGCGAGTCATCCAAGTAAAAACAGCAATTTGGGTATACGGAACGTTGATCTGCATCATGAGTTTGATGAGTCCAGATATAGGTTCTGCCAAACTCGATCCGGAAGCGGTTTTGGGAATATGGTTCTTTGACGAAGGTAAAGGTGGTACGGCAAAAGATTCTTCCAAAAATGGCAATGATGGCGAGATTGTTGATGCCCAATGGGTCGATGGTGAGTTCGGCAATGCCTTAAAGTTTGAGGGTGGCGGTCATGTTGCTGTCGGCGATTTTTCTGATTATGAGGATAAAGTATCGATCGTTGCTTTGATTAAAACGCCTGCAGCCCCTGCATGGTCTGATATTATCGTGGGGCCCTGCGGCGACGTTATCTTGACATTAAGGGACCATAAGTTAAATTTCGCTGGCCAGTGTGCACAACCGATTCCGCATAATACGTGGTCTAAAACCTTGTTGAACGATGATAAGTGGCATTACATTGCAGGGACTTATGATGGTAAAGAAGTACATGTCTATGTTGATGGTGAGTTAGAAGCATCTAACGCTGCCGCAGGTCCATTTAAAACGGGACCTAAGTACATCGGCTCAAGGGACGACAAGCAGGAGGCTTACACGGGACTTATCGATGAGATCGCATTTTTCAATGTCGCGCTCTCAGAAAATGATGTGAAAGCGATTGCGGAGAGTGGCTTATCTATCGCCCTCGGTTTTGCAGCGGTTTCTCCTCAAGCAAAACTCGCTACGGCTTGGGCGCGATTGAAAACAGAACGCTAATTCGCTAAAGGTATCAACTGCGCTATTACATCAGAGTTCGACTTTGCTGTGTAGTGGATCAACGCCGAATTATCCGAGTGAAACCCAACGTTTCATCGCCCCTTTGCTGGTGAAAGTGTTGGGTTTTATTTTATTTGTCTCATACGACAGTCTACTGAAAACAGCCCCTTAGATTGGTGAATAAATTATGAAATTTCATGAGATCCGCCTCTGTCGCGAACCACACGTTTTTTCTGAACAAATTCAACCGTTATCTGCCTAATCTAATAGAGGAAGGTATATCAAAAACTTCTAACAATTAGTGAGGAAATCCATGAAACGGAAAAACTGTATCGTAGCACTTTTTGCTTGCATGCTAATGTTTTCAACGATAGGCATTCTAAATACTTGGACACAGGGTAAACTGTCCGTAGACGAAAAACGATTCGATCTTGATGGGAATAGCGAACTTAGCGACACTGAAAAGCAACTCATGTTTAGAGTGATGCGACTTGAAGCCACCAGAGGAAATAAATTCAGTGAGAGCGAGATCCGTCAGATGCAAAGTGGAGAACGAGATAGATCTCGTAGAAGAGGTGGGGGCGGCAGGGGCCGTGGTTCCAGGGAGCCTTCAGGACCACGCTTGGATCCTGAGCAGGTTAAATTTAAGGATGGTGCCGCCACAGTTCCCGACCGAGAGACCTTTGAAAAACTATCATATCAAGGCACCGATGTGCGCATTGACACACAACTTACTGGCATTGAGTTTGTAAAATTTCAGATTGAAAATACACATACGCAAAACCCACAACTCTATTTTATGAATACGGAGACCCATCGTTCCCATGGCAGTTTCATGAGTGCTGCGGGTTTGGGACGCGGGCAAGGGCAGATGCGCGGTGTGCTGAGTTATCGTCCGCTCTTCATGGCACCGAATGGTGAACCGGGGGTCTATACTTTCGAGTTTAACCCGAACGATGCCTTTCCATTTGAGGCAATTAAACTCGCACATGACTTGCTTGTGGCAAAGATGCCGATACTGAAAAACAGACTCGGCTATTGTCCGTTGTGGGGAGCTATCGGTATTTACAACCGCGAAAAGGCATTCTATGACGCGGCAGAATTTCCTGTCTATTTTGAGGACGATCTTTACGCGAATGTTGGTTACCTTCCGTTGAATCAGGCGGCATCGTTTGGTCGGTTACGCGTGTTGGCGCTCGATGAGCGACCCATACCTCGGGATATCGTCATCTGCAAAACTTTGCCTAACGAGATGCCGAGAGTTGCCGGGGTTATCACCGGTGTTCGGCAAACACCGCTTTCACACGTTAACCTGCGGGCTATTCAGGATAAAGTTCCGAATGCTTTCATTGCTGAGGCGTGGGAAAACAAAGAAATCGCACCGCTCATCGGCAAGTACGTCTATTACAAGGTAGACGCAGACGGTTTTGAGATTCGGGAAGCAACCCTCAAAGAAGTGGAGCGTCATTTCTCCGATTTGCGTCCGTCGAAAGCACAGAACCCTGAACGCGATCTCTCTGTCACGAAGATTTTACCACTTGACGACATTAAGTTTACGGACTCGGCACGTTTCGGTGTGAAAACAGTAAATGTGGCGACCCTCCGGACCTTTGAGTTTCCTGAAGAGACAGTGCCAAACGGTTTTGGTATACCCTTTTATTTTTACGACGAATTTATGAAACACAACGGTTTCTATGCAAAAATTGAAGCGTTGCTCAAAGATTCAGCATTTCAGAATAATTACGATGCGAGAGAGATTGGACTGAAAAAACTTAGCGATGCAATCCGGAAAGGTGAGATGCCGGTGTGGATGATGGACGCGCTTTCGGAATTGCAAGACACATTCCCAGAAGGCACATCGCTCCGATGTCGTTCCAGTACGAACAACGAAGACCTACCCGGTTTTAGCGGTGCAGGTTTATACGATTCTTTCACACATCATCCAGACGAGGGACACCTCTCTAAATCGGTTAAGCAGGTATTTGCAAGTCTCTGGAATTTTCGAGCGTTTGAGGCGCGGGACTTCTATCGCATTGACCACCTTGCTACAGCCATGGGGGTGCTTGTCCATCCCAATTTTGCAGACGAATTGGCGAATGGCGTTGCTGTAACCGATGATGTCGTCTATCAGACGATAGGCAATTATTATCTCAACACGCAAGTCGGTGAGGATCTCGTAACAAATCCTGAAGAGCACTCTATTCCAGAAGAGATTTTATTGGATTGGTGGGATAGCAATAACTATCGGGTGGTGACAAATTCCAATCGGACGACAGATGGCAAAAGGATCCTGACGGACACCTACTTGCGTGAACTGAATGGTTACCTTGGCATGATACACAATAAGTTCAGTCAACTCTACGGTCCCGTTGGTCGGACGAAGGATTTCGCTATGGAAATTGAATTCAAGATTACAAACGAAGGTAAACTCTCAATCAAGCAAGCGAGACCCTGGGGACAGTGAACCGCTTAATTCAATATTGGCATGCGCGCTTTACATCGCGCATGCCTCGGTTTTAGAAATTAGTTAGGTGACATGCCTCAATTGACTTTGAGCTTGCCCCATGTCACCGCGAGTTTATCTACCGGGTCAACAGCGAGAATTGTGTTAAAGCCGGAATCCATAAACTCCTGAATTTCCTTTTGAGACTTGACTTCGTTGGAAATCCAGAGTTCATCCATACCGCCAACGAAGTGAGATGAGCCAGAAGTCCGTCGATATCCGATATCAAGACTGGGTTCGCCTGACACGTCAATAACACCGCCGCCTGCAATCGGACCAGCGTCGTCCTCCTCGCCATTGACATAGATTATCGCTTCTTTACCGTTCCATGTTGCTGCGACATGCGTCCATTCTCCTTCAGCAATCACGGTCTGGCCAAGAAAATCTTTCACATGATATGTTGTCCAGACTAGCACTTTTGAACCATGGAACCCGAATTTCCATCCAGCTCCGCCGTCCATCTCAACAATATTCTGCCAACCGGTAATGCCATCAGGATTTACCCATGCACCTACACTCATCGGATCAGTGAGTTCCTTCAAAGGTCCAGCGTTTTCGATTGTGATAAATGTGCCGCCATCAAATTCAAAGGCTTTCTCAAATGGACCATCAATCCAAGTTTGCTTACCATCAGCAGTACCATCATTTCCATTACCGGATAGGTCTCCAACGGTATCACCCTTTCCTTCGTCAAATGTTGCTAAGAACACGATGTCCTTAGGCAATTCTGCGTATGTGTTAGCGATAAGAATCGCTAACACCGCAAGTACATAAATCAAAGTACGCATTTTTAGGCTCCTAATTTTATCAATTTTGAAAATCTGACTCCACCTTGTGTCCGGCTGCAGGTATAGCATCAACCGAGAAATCTGCTTAGGGACACCAAGCTTCTAAGAGTCTTAGCCTTAAACCGATATTTTATCACCTATTCACGCAATTCACAACCTAAACATAGGTGATTAACCTGCCACCTCCGCCATAGCAAATATCTGGGAACTACGCTTTTCAATTTCATCCCAATCCTTTAGATTTAGGAGTATATCAATCTAAACCGAGCGTTGTGGCTACATAAATCTCTAATTCCCAGTTTTTATTTTTCCCCAGGCGGTAAAGAATTTACGCAATGCGGTTACGCTCAAACCACTTGGCGCGAATTCTTCAACGGTTGGAAGGATCGCGGGTCCCAACCCTTCCGCCACACCTCCAACAGCATAGATTTTATTTTCAACAATGCCGACACCCAAGAAAACTCTCGCCGTTGGTATCTCCGGCCCTGCCGTCCATGTGTCGCTATTGGGGTCGTATATCTCAAGGGTTGTTAGTCCGGGACCTTGCACAACAGATGTTCCACCGACGGCGTAAATTTTTCTATCCACAACGCCTAATGCCAAAGCCGTTCGCGGTGTCGGCATATCTGCTTTTTCTATCCATGCATCTGAACTTGGGTCATATTCTTGAACCGTTTCGAGCACCGGTCCTTGCACCGCAGGTGTTCCACCAATGAGATATATTTTCTCATCAATACTCGCGGCGGCCATTCCTGAAACGGGTGTCGGCATATCAGTCTTTTGTGTCCAGGTATCCGTTGCTGGATCATATTCTTCAACGGTCGGTAACACCGGTCCAACATTTTGTGCGACACCGCCAATGGCATAAATTTTACCGTCTACAGCAGTCGCCGTAAAAAAAGAACGGGGTGTCGGCATATCAGCCTTCTGTATCCATGTATCTGTCCCAGGATCATATTCTTCAACTGTTCCGAGTGCCGGGGCTTGTCCATTCCAGCCGCCGATAGCATAAATTTTCCCATTGACCACGCAGCATACAACCCCTGCGCGTGCAGATGGCAGTGCCGCTTTCTGAGTCCATTCATCCTTACCTGGGTCGTAAGCATCAACAAAGTCAAGCGGTTCGGCAAGCATACCACCAATAGTATAGACCTCGCCATCAACGGTGGCTACCGAAAAGAAGAGTCTCGGAATCGGCATATCCGCTTTTTGGGTCCAGTCTTCCGCGCTGGCACCGGAGATTAAGATGAAGGTGAATAGCCAACCGGCATAAAAAAATACAGGTTTGTTTGATTTGGTTGTAAATTCTTTTGTCATTAAAATCCTCAAAAGTTACGAATTCCTGAATGGAATCCCGTTAGTATAGTTCATTAGGTAGGATGCCCACTAAGGGCACCATAGTATAGATGTGAAATCCCAAGGATAGCCTTTACGGATTCCACCAATATGTCATTTTCCCGACAACCGTCCAACCGAGAAGTTTAACACCGCCATCTCGGGTGTCGTAATTTTGGTCAAAGACGAGGTAGAAATCGCTGCCCGGACGATAGATGTAGTTTACCAAAAAATTGGCGGAAAGTACATCTCTATCGGTGCTCCACTGCGTGAACAGTTTTGTGAATAGCGTTGTTGAGAAGGAATAGCCGATACGTCCACCGACGACGTTGGCATCGAATTCTGTCTCAGGGAACGTGATGCGATTAAATTCGATGAACGGTTCTATGCTGAATTTCGCGCTCGGTCTGAAGGTCGCGTCTAACAGCAACCCGCTTCTATTACCATGATAAAATTGTCCGAGTTCCAAGCGTACCTCCCCGAAAATCATCCGACTGCTGCTGCTCCGAATGGATGTTTGAAACGAAGTAAAGTTATACTCATCGCTCGGAATTTTCTCACCTTCAAGTATGAATTCGGTTCGGAGGTTTTCCGTTGTATTCTTGAGTTGGAACCCGATACTGTCCCCTGTTTCAAATGAGAATTCGGTGTCAAAGGTTATATCTCGGGTTTCCAATTCGTTTTCTCGTGTCAGAACGAGATCTATCTCTGGTCCGATTTGAATCTCGCGAATACCAAATTCTCGTGGCCAGGGTGTGTATTGTGCGAAACCTTGGATTCGTCGAATCCCTTCCCGTAGAACGAACCCGACTTCTGGATTGAAATTTTCACCGATATCTGTGTATGAACCATCAAGTTGGAAGAGATTTGTTCGCCAATTTCCGCCGAAGTAGAAAGCGTTGCTGTTTCCTGAGACATCCGCTTCAAAGGTACGCGACCAGAGTCCTTTGACATCAATTTCTCGCGTCGGACGATATGAAAAGTCGAGTCCTGCTGTTCGATTGTAGGCATCGGCATCTTGTTTGTTGATAAAAATTCCACCGGCGGTGGATCCTGCTAAAATATCTCGGTTCACCCGTACCACAGAATAATTCGTGAGCGGTTCACTAAACATATCTGCTTCGGGTATGCCGGTCTCGTCCTCTTCAAATCTGTTTGTCAGGACGTTGAGGATGCCTATCCCGTAGGGCCCGATTTTCCCGGTCATTTTACCGCCACTGAGAATTGGGATGGCGCGTCCTTCTGCCAATCCGATCCGACGGCTATAAAAGAGTAGTAAAGGCGGGGGTCTGTTGAAACTCGGTCGTGGGATCCCGACATCAAAGATACTGGCACCTTCTAAAAAGAAGGGGCGCTGCTCTGGGAAAAAGAGACTGAAACGGGTAAGGTTTACCTGTTCTTGGTCTGCCTCAACTTGTGCGAAGTCGGTGTTAAAGGTTAGATCAGCAGTTAGGTTCGGTGTTACGCCATATTTCAGGTCTAATCCGGCATCAAATACGCCTTCGGTGCCGTTCTCGGTTTCAGAGTCGTAGCTTGCCCCCGGCAACAGGTATGGTAGTAATTCAAGATTTCTTGAGGGTGATATTCCCTCTAACCCCTCAAGCGTTCCGAAGTATTCCGTGCGGTATTTTCCGAGCGGTCCGTAAGTCTTTGGTGCAGCGTGCCATGCCCCGATCTCATTTTTCCGTGCGATTTCGCGCCCGAAATTTATGCCCCAGTCCATAGTATCGCTGCGTTCAAAACGGAGTTGGCTGAACGGAATAGCGATCTCTACTGTCCAGTTGTCTGCGTTAATCTGACAACGACACTCCCAGACGATATCCCAACTTCCGTTTCGGGTGCTTCCGCTGTCTGAGACGGCTGAGTCTTCGATTCCGCTCATCGGTGTAAATCGGAAGAAAACGGCGTTTCGTCTGTCGTTATAGGTATCAAGGAGGAGGAATCCGTAGTCGTTGGAGCGTAAACCTGGCGAGTCTCGACGCATATCGTTCGCGACAATCTTATCCATTTCTGAATCGTAGAAGATAAATCCGAAGTACAGTTTCTGATCATCATACATAATTCGGATTTCAGAGGGTTCAGTTACCGGTTCGCCTTCGTCGGGTTGGATTTGGTATAACTCCCGAATCGGTTCAACATTTTGCCAGACAGGTTCGTCAAGCACGCCATCAATCTTAATTTCGTCAGAAATACGCTGTGCTGACATACGTGGCAACTCTCGTTCTGTCTGTGTCTGTGCGTCAACCCTGATAGGAATGGACAGCATGCCCACCCACAGTAGCGTTAAAATTCCCACCTTTCGCCAACATTGTTGAAACTCAAAATCAATGGTAAAGTGTGACATCATAGATAAGTGCCTCCTTTTTTCTCAGCTTCTGTGAGACGGGGCTAAGACGCCGCCATCAATTCCGTTCTTGGACATCAGCGACGATAGATGCTGACTTCCATCCCGTCCCGTCTTCCGGGTCGCCGCCGACTCTCAAACCAGTGTGTCTCAGATTCAAAGTTTGAACGAACATGCTCCAAGTAATCAGCCATTCTGTCCGGTCTGCCGACGTTATCAGCGACAATCGTTGCTGGATTAGTTAAACGCGATTCAATCGCTTGGAAACAAGGGAAATAGCCATCTTTGTTGTTGTCAAGAAACAGAAAATCCACTGGTTCTTGGATGGTTTTGAGTACTTCTGCCGCGTCCCCGATCCGCGAATCCACAAGGTCGGACACACCTGCCTCTTCAAAATGTGTGCGTGCGCGCTGTGCGTTTGAAGACTCAATTTCGACTGTTATCAAACGTCCGGCATCTAAATTTTTCAGCACGCGTAATATCCATAACCCGGAATAGCCGATAGCAGTCCCACATTCTACAATGAGTGAGGGTTTCGCTTTTTCAACGCAGCTGGCGAGCAATTTCGCTTTGTTAGGTCCGAGCATCGGAACTCTTTCTTCCCGACACTGCTCCTCTACTTTTTCTAAAACCTTGTCAAACATTATGGTGTCTCCTTATTACGCCTGTCTTGTGGGCCCTGAATACGATCATCAAACAATCCATGAATCACTTTATGATGATCGGCGGAAGCATAGTGTTCAAATAACGTTTTGGGACCGTGGTTCAGGGCAAAAATGCCGTAGTCGTTCCCATTAGGTGCGCGGGTAATCGTATGGATATGGTCTAAACCGCCCTCATGGTTAAATTCAATCCAGACGGCGGGATTGAAAACCCGGTAGTAGATTGGATCATTGATGGCGGTGCCGCCGATCCAGACGAAATAAGTGTTGTCGATGCCAACATCAATGTCAGCCATCCATACATCGGCGAACTCAGTCTCAAGGTTATAGACGTACGTCTTAATCAGATTCCGTAGGTGCTCTTTTTGCGTATCGTTCATCTCTGATGCCTTCAAGCCAATGCCTACAAATTCGGAATAGTCGTGATTCAAGAACGGATCGGTTGATCTGCCAGGACCGACTTTGAGTCCTCGACGACCGGTTTGAATTGCTTTCGTTCTCTGGTGCTCATCAAGACTGTTGAGTAAAGTGAAGGCGTTTCCTCTTTCATTTCCGAGTACCTCGGTACCCTTGACAGTTGCTGGTCGAGTGCCGATGAAGGCAGGGACAATAAAGACGGCATCACCATGTACCAAGAAATTGAGTGCCAAATGATGACCGTCCAACTGGAATCCCCACGATCCGTCGGTCTCTGGATTTCCAAATAGAGCGATATAATAACGGTTTGATGCCCAGAAACTGCGGCTGATATTGCTAATATGCGCTTCGGTCTCTTTTGTAATGAGAGAAACTTTGGTATAGCCATCTTCACTCAAAAATACGTTCAAAACTTCATAGAAGTGCGTCAACTGATCTATAGATAAGGCATCGAAGCCAATACCACCGCGATCATCGTTTCTCCCTGCCGGTGTATTCGTCCATGAATAAGATTCTTTATGCCCGAGTGGGAAAGAAGCGTCGGCAATAAGTTCGTTGCTCAGCGATGCTCGGAAGTTTTTCATAGCTGTCGCCAGAGCAACAATTGAAGGCTTTGTAGAGATCTCAGCGACACCTTCTGTTTTTTGTCTTTCAACGGTCTGAGCATCAAGAATATCGATTGTAAGTGCTACGATACACGCCGCTGACATCACAATCAAAGCGATTAAAATTTTACGGAACATGGGATCCTTCCAAGTTTTTGTTATACTCAAGGCTTACGCAAATTGAGCAGCAGTTGTATTTAACCCGCTAAATCCCTCTTATCAGGAGACTTTAAGATGGAATGTGTAAGTCCTACCGAATTTACTTTTTTAACTAATGGCTGCCACCTATAACTATTCAAATGGGAATTTCTCATTAATCAATATGAGGGGTTCTTGATTCGCGAACACCAAGTAGGCACGACTGATAAAGGATTCACCTTCGAGGCGTGCGATAGCAGGTGGTAAATCGGTTAAAGTCTCAATACCACACCAGAGCAGCTCACGCCGAGTTTCTAAACCGCTGTGTTGCAAAAGCCGCCCTAACCCCTGTGTATCGGATCCTAAACCATCCAAAATGGATTTTGGCAGACGTTTCGGTACAATTAGCGAGTCTGCGTAGGTATAAATTATCGGCGATGCTGTTTTCTCGTGGGGCGATTGGAGTGTTATCTGTCGTGAGATCACTTCTTCCCCCGCAGGCAATTGCAGCCAGTCATGATCACTGGATAAGGTCTGTTTTTTTTGCTGGAGCAGTACGACCTCTACCGGCGCGAATGTATAGGCTTCAATGAATCGCGTGACGGTTCCATCCGTAACGATCAACCCGCGTTGAAAGGGTGTAAGACGTGAGAGACTGATTTCTCTGAGTGTAGCGGGTTTCTTATCTTGCGCGATGAAGAGCGATTTCATGCGTGTGTTAACGAAGGTTCCTGATTGTTTAGTTGTGTCTGTTTTCATGGTCGAAGTTCTCTTTCTTTGTGGACGCAGCACATTCACCCAAAAGCGATATATGCTATTTAGGGTTGTTATACAATTTAGACATGTGAATCGTAAAAAGGTTCATAGTTCGTGAATAGGCATTTGACAAATCAATCGCGAGCGTATATACTATCAACAACATTACATCTCAACAAGGTAAACGTTATGATTCCTAATGATGTTTACCTCCGAAAAGCAGCAGGAGATAGCGAAGTAAGTGTCCAAGGTTTTAAATGACTCTCTACCTCTTTTCTTGGTCAGCACCTTTTTATTCTTCTGCAGTTTCGCTGCAGTCGGAGAAGAGCTCCCCTTATCGCTTGGCAGCCATCTCGCCAAGCAGGGCAACTACGATGCTGCCATCACCGAATACAAACGCTTCCTCTTTTTTCATCCAGACGATCCGCGTATCGGTGAGGTATATTATAACATCGGGCTTGCCTATAAAGCACAAGGTTTATGGACAGAAGCAGTTACTGCGCTACGGACTGCAACGTATCTCGCCATAAATAGCGAGACGAAGTCGGCGTACCAATTAGCACTCGCTGTGACGCTAATTGCCACTCAGAATTACGATCTCGCTCAGTTGGAATTGATTAAAGTGGTGCTGCGAAAACCTTCCGTTCCACTCTTCCGACGCGCACTTTTCTTGCAAGGGGTTGCCTATATTTATCAATTTCGATGGGAAGAGGCGCGTAGCGTTCTACAGGACTATACCCCTGATGAAAGCCTTGATACACTCTTTGAAGCTGCTCTTAATATACCTCAGAAATCTATCAAAGTCGCGAAAGTATTGTCAACTATCTTCCCCGGTGCAGGACACATCTACGCAGGCGATTGGCGGGACGGTTTAAATGCATTCCTCCTGAACGGTGCTCTCGGTTTCCTTACCATTGATGCGGTATTAGCTGAACACTATACGGACGCTGTATTGTGGGGTGGTACTATTTTCTTGCGTTACTACCGCGGCAACACCTTCCGCGCCAAAGAGGCGGTGAGTCAATTTAATCTACGAGAATCTCGTCGAGCCGCTGAGGCACTCCTCCAACGCCTCCAAGAGATTGTCAATCCCGAGTGAAAGATACCTCGCTACGCTTCTGAGCGTTTCTGGATGATGTAGACGATGATGACCAAAACTATCGCAACGATGAAGGTCCAGATATTGTAGATGTAAGCAAGGAACGCAGCAAGCGCGAGCAGTATCCACTCGGGCCAGTGTGTCTTTCGGACAAAATAGCCCATCGTCACAATCGAGAAAATGATGGTACCGACAACAGCCGATACCACAGAGAGTACGTATTGCTCCGGTGTGCCTTCTGTAAATAGGATGTGCGTGTAAGCAAACAACAACGGCATAATATAGAGGAGTTTCGCGAACTTGAAACATGCCCAGCCCGTCTTCCAGGGATCGGCACGTGCGATTGCAGCCCCTGCATAAGCCCCTAATGCCACTGGCGGTGTGATATTGGAGTCTTGGCTGAGCCAGAAGATAATCAGATGTGCAGCGATGATCGGGATCCCCATTTCGGGAGTTGTCAGAATGGGCACAGCGAGTTCAGAAGTAATCAGGTAGGCGGCGGTGACAGGAATCCCCATTCCGAGTATTAAAGAAGCAGCGGCGAGAAGTAGTATCGCGATCGCTCGATTACTCCCCGCGACCGTCAGCACTAATTCTGGGAAGATCCGCCCTAAACCTGTTAGGTCTATAACTGCAACGATGATACCAATAGTGCCGACAGCCCCACCGATAGCAAGCGAATTCTTAGCACCACTTACCATCGCTTCCCAAATACGCTTCGGCGTTAGCCGTGTCTCTCGCCGGAAATAACTCACTCCGATTGTGACAAGAATTGAGAAAAACGCTGCTTTATAGGCGGTGTAGCCAGCGATCAAGATGCCAACGAGGGTCAACAACGGTAGTAGGTAGTACCAACCGCTTTTGAGAAGCGGTAGAAATTTTGGGATTTCTGCCGCTGGTATCCGTTCAAGCCCCTGTTTTTTTGCCTCAAAATGCACCATCACCCAAACAGATAAGAAATAGAGCATCGCTGGAACAATGGATAAAAGAGCGATTTGGCTGTACGGCAAGCCCGTCCGTTCTGCCATTAGGAACGCCCCGGCACCCATCACAGGTGGCAAGAACTGCCCACCTACGGAGGCAGAAGCCTCAACTGCTCCGGCGACGTGTGGACGGAAACCGGTGCGTTTCATCAAGGGTATGGTGAATGTTCCAGTGGCGACAGTGTTCGCGATTGCACTGCCTGCAACAGAACCGAAAAAGCCGGATGTCATCACCGAAACTTTCGCTGCACCGCCTATGGAACGTCCTGCCATAGCCATCGGTAGATTGATAAAGAATTGTCCAACGCCGGATTTCTCCAGAAACGCCCCGAAGAAAATAAACAGAATCACGTAGGTCGCCATCACGTTTGCCATGATACCGAACACACCCGCCTGACTGAAAAAGCAGTATTCGATAATCCGACGGAGCGGAAAACCTTTGTGGGCGATAGCATCCGGCATAGCTCTGCCAAAGAGTGCGTATAAGATACCGACGATAGCGATAATAGGGAGTGCCCACCCGACTGTCCGACGACTCACCTCGAAACTGATGAGAATCGCAACCGCCCCGACAAAAATATCGAGTGGGTTATAATTACCGGCACGGTTGGCGAGGTTCGGATACTCTACAATCCAGTAGCCGATTGTAAAAATGCTGCCTGCAATGAGTAGAAAATCGAGCAGTGATGGTCGGGATGTTATGGAACTTTTCCGAAATCGGTAAAGGGTCCCGATCAGTGCGAAAGTTAGAAGGAGGTAAAGACCGAGGTGGTACTGCTCGCTGGCACTGCCGAAGCCTGCACTATAGATATAATAAAGGACGAGAGCGACTGCGCCGAGTTCAAAAATCCATTTGTATATTTTTTTTAATTCAGGTCGCTGCAGCGTTTCAAAACTTGCGACATCTTCTGTTTCAGTTTGTGTCATTGTTCTCCCACCATAGGTATTTCTATTAACAATGTTACATCAAATTGGCACAGAAAGCAAGTGGTTTTCAAAGAAAATAAATCGCCTGCTTGCCAAGAAAAAGTGGTTGTGGTAGAATAACAGCACGTCAACTAATTCAGAGAGGAGACACGAAATGGCAATAGGATTGGGCGTTATTGGGATGAATCCCACGAATATGGGTTCAACTGCGACCCTGTTAAAAGATGTACCAGACTTGAAATATGAACTCCGCGGTATCTGTGCGAAGCGGGCAGATGTGCTTGAGAACTACGCTAACCAAATTGGCGTGGATTTCTGGACAACGGATTACCGAGAATTGGTGGAGCGTGACGATATTTCTGTCGTCGCGATCTATTCCCCGGACCACTTGCATGCCGAACATTGCGTCGCTGCGATCAAAGCGGGGAAACATGTCATCTGCACGAAACCGATGGTGACGAAGTTAACCGATGCCCAGCAACTGGTGGATCTGGTGCGCGAACACAAGGTCAAATTCCTTGTGGGGCAATCGATGCGGTTTGACCTCCAGTTTTTGACAATGAAACAGTTCCTTGACGATGGCGATTTAGGCGAGATTATGTTAGCAGATGCCTATTATGTCCACGACATGCGCGAGGTCTACGATTTCACACCGTGGCGACTCCATGAACCGCAAGATTTGATGTTCGGCGGTATTGTGCATCCTGTTGACCTATTGCGCTGTCTCCTCGGTGATGTAGATGAGGTGCACGCCTATGGGACGAAAGGCTTACTCACACCAGAATACCCTATAAAGAATAATTTCTTTCTCAACCTGAAGTTTAAGAGCGGGCAGATTGCGAGAGCGATGGGGCTTTACGATATCGTCCATCCGCCGATGCCGATGCAGCAGATCTCCGTTTTCGGAAGTAAAGGGACAGTAATTGGGGACTTTACGGATAACAAAGAGGGACACGTCAAATTAATGCTCGATAAAATGGCTACCAGAGAACCCTTTGAAGTGACCTGTCCTCCAGAAATAGATACAAGCGTTTACGGACATGGACAAACCGTTATCCGGTATATGCGGCATTTTCAGCAGTGTCTTGAGGAAGATTTAGAACCGTCTCCGAACGTAGTTGATGGTGCGAAGTCTATCGCTGTGGGTGTGGCGGCGTGGGAATCTATTGAATCAGGTCAACCTGTAAAAGTATTCAACGAGTTTTAATAGTTGTCAGTTATCATGCTTCGCAGTGAGAACAGTTAAAGAGGTTCCTGTGGCGGTTGCTGTTCTTGTTATAGTTAAATCGTAGGTTGGGTTGAACGGATTCCATAATCCCGTTCAGCATCTCTACATTGATACTTACCAGACTGGGGATCATGAGTAAAAATAATTTTTATTGACAATTTTCTTTGCATAATCTATAATTTAGGCATGCCTAAATTAGTTTCTTGGCATTTCTAATAATTTTGGCACATAGTGCCTAAAACTAAGTAGGTGTGACACCTACATATAACCGCATCGTGATGAGCATACACTTTGCGTATTTCACATGCGGATTGGAAAGATCAATGCTTACACATGCAGCAGAGGATTATCTCAAGTCGATTTACAAGTTACAAGAGAAAGGCGGTAAGGTTTCGACCGGTATTTTGGCTGAATATCTTGACGTGAAACCCGCTTCCGCCACTGGGATGATCAAAAAATTGAAGACGATGAAACTGGTGCGTTACGAACGCTATCGCGGTGTGACGTTGACAGCTACCGGAAGGGCGATCGCACTCGAAATTATCCGGCACCATCGCTTATTGGAGCTTTACCTATTCAAAGCACTCGGTGTTCCGTGGGATGGTGTTCACGAAGAAGCTGAGAAATTGGAACATGTCATTTCGGAAGATGTAGAGGCACGGATGGATGAGTTTCTTGGCTATCCAACTGCCGATCCGCATGGCGCGCCGATACCGGATAAAAACGGCGTTGTGACGGAAATAGCGTCCGTTCCGATGACAGATTTGCAGGACGGACAATCCTGTGTCGTTGCTGAAGTGAGTGACAACGACTCAGCTTTGCTTCGACATCTCGGCAGTTTTAACCTGTACCCCGGCACGGCGTTCCGGGTGATTGAGGTTGCGCCGTTTGAAGGTCCTTTTACTATTGACATAGCCGGACAACAGGTAGTGATTGGACGTGAAGTTGCGAAACATGTTTTCGTTGATCAGGTGCAAGATCCAGATAATGTGTAAGCGCGCTTTGAAGGCGCGCTTATTACCACTGAAAGGAATCACAAATGGAACAACAGGAACAGGCTCGACCAGACGCTAAAACGATTAAAGTGTGGAAGCACCATTTGCAAGATGAAATTGATGCGAGTTTTCTTTATGATGTTTTCGCGAGTCTTGAATCAGATGATAGGCGAAAAGAGATATTAAGCAATCTTGCCGAGGTAGAAAATCAGCACGTAGTCCGTTGGCAGGAGATGCTCACGGCATACGACATAAAGTTCAAAAGCCAGAAACCGACTTTCAAAGCACGGTTGATGGCATGGTATGCTCGCCAATTTGGGAGTACGTTCCCACTCTCGCAGATGTTGGGGGAGGAGGCAAGTGAAGTCAAAGACTATCTAACACTTCATAGAAACAGTACACTTGAAGATGCGAAGGAGACTGCGCTCGTTTTAGCCAAGGAATCCGCGCAGCATACAGAAAGTTTGCAGGAACTGACTGGAACAATAGGCGAACCGTGGCACAAAACTGAATCCGGGGGTATGGTAGGCAACATTGTTTATGGGTTTAACGACGGTTTAACGGCGAACTTTGGATTAGTCGCGGGGGTTATCGCTGCGACATCGGATATCTCCACGATCCTTGTAACAGGCATCGTTGGAACGGTCGCGGACTCGCTCTCTATGGGTGCTTCGGGGTACCTTGCAGCGAAGAGTGAACAAGAAGTGTATGAACACGAGATTGAGGTTGAAAGAGAGGAAATTCGCCTCATGCCCGACATTGAGGAAGATGAACTTGCTCTGATCTATGAGGCGCGCGGTGTACCCAAGGAACAGGCCCGGGCACTTGCACAAGAGGTAATGGAGGATCCGGAGAGAGCATTGGCGGAGAAAATCCAAACTGAACTTAAAATCGGGGAAGTCTATGCAACACCGATGAAAGAGGGATGGATTACAGGATTCGCGACGGCTATCGGTGCTTTCATTCCTGTGGCACCATTCCTCTTTACTCAGGGTATGCGCGCAATTTGGATTTCGTTCACACTTGCCATGATGTCTCACTTTGCTGTCGGTGCTGCACGGAGTTTTTTCACGGGGCGGGGCCTGTTTCGGAGTGGTATTGATATGTTTGTTGTAGGGCTCGGTGTTGCCGGCGTTGGCTACCTTGTCGGTGAATTATTAGAACACTTTTTCTTTGGGAATTAAAATTATGTACAGAATATATATAGCATTATGTTTAATAGTTATACTCACCACGAGTACTGGATGTGATCCAAAAGCACCGCCTGATGCTTCTATAGGCGCGAAGTTTCGCGTCGTCACGACGATAGGGATGATTACCGATATCGTCAAGAATGTTGGTGGAAATCGCGTTGAAGTTATCGGATTGATGGGACCTGGTGTAGATCCGCATCTTTATAAGCCGAGTGCCGGTGATGTTCAGAAACTCAATTCAGCAAGCCTCATTTTCTATAACGGGCTGCACCTTGAATCGAAAATGGGTGATGTCCTTGCTAAAATGTCAGGGGATATCAAGACTGTCGCCGTGACAGATGCTGTTGACCGAAGTCTACTCTTAACACCGCCAGAATATGAGGGACAATATGACCCACATTTGTGGTTTAACGTAACACTTTGGATGAAAGCGGTGGTAAAAGTTCGCGATGCGCTGAGTGAATTTGATCCAGATAGTACAGTAAAGTATTGGAGCAATGCCGAACGCTATCTTGCGAAACTCACCGAACTGCATCAATACGTAAAATCGCAAGTGAAACGTGTTCCGCCTCAGCAGCGGGTGCTTGTGACAGCACACGATGCTTTTAACTACTTTGGAAAGGGTTATGGATTTGAGGTTCACGGGTTACAAGGAATCAGTACCGCGACGGAGGCGGGCATCGCCGATGTGCAAAAACTGGCTACCTTTATCGCGGAACGACGTATTCCCGCAATTTTTGTGGAATCGTCTGTCTCTTCAAAGAGCCTTGAAGCGGTGAAAGCCGCTGTAAAATCAAAAGGGTTTGATGTGGAAATTGGCGGGGAACTTTTCTCTGACGCAATGGGAAACGCGGGAACACCGGAAGGCACTTATATCGGGATGGTGCGCCATAATATTGATACGATTGTGAAGGCATTAGTAAAAGAATCGGGGTTACAAACCCCATCTACGGGAGAGAATTAGGCATGCAACCGTCTGAACCGAAAGCCATCGAGGTGACCGATCTAACGGTTGCCTATCAGGATAAACCTGTCTTGTGGGATATCGATCTTGATGTTCCGCCCGGTGTGCTCTTATCAATTGTCGGTCCGAACGGTGCTGGTAAAACGACGCTGATCAAGGCGATTTTAGGATTAGTACGTCCTGCAGCAGGCAATGTCTTGATTTACGACAAACCCTATGATGCGCAACGACGGATTGTTGGTTATGTTCCACAACGGGGCAGCGTGGATTGGGATTTTCCGACAAACGTCTTGGATGTGGTCATGATGGGACGTTATGGTGCACTCGGATGGGTCCGGCGACCGGGAAAGAAAGAACACGAACTGGCGATGCAGGCACTGGAGAAGGTCGGTATGGAAGCGTATACTACTCGCCAAATCAGTCAACTCTCTGGTGGACAACAACAACGCGTTTTTCTTGCCCGCGCACTCGTTCAAGATGCTACCGTCTATTTGATGGATGAACCCTTCCAAGGCGTAGATGCGACTACGGAACGCGCAATCGTCACATTACTTCAAGAATTTCGAGCGAATGGGAAAACAGTTGTTGTGGTGCATCACGACCTACAGACTGTAACTGATTATTTCGACTGGGTGATGCTATTGAACATTCGGCGTATTGCCAGTGGTCCCGTTGACGAAACGTTCACACCTGATAATTTACGAGAGACTTACGGCGGACGCATCGCTTTCATGAAATAGCTATCCGTTTTCAGCCACCTTGTTGTGAGTTGATAGTTTCTTGTAGTATCCACAGAAAGCCATAATGCCACAGCCCCTTAACTGATAGCCGAGATCTCTCACTGCAAGGCGACTGATATGGAAAATTTAAGCGTTCTAACGCATCTTGATTATACACTCATGATTGTTGCTATCGGCGCGGCGTTACTGGGTACTGTGAGTGGTGCACTCGGCACTTATGCTGTCTTGCGCAGACAGAGCCTCCTTGGCGATGCTATTTCGCACGCGGCACTGCCCGGCATTGCAATCGCCTTTCTGCTGACGGGTAGCAAGACACCGCTAATTCTGGTACTCGGCGCAGCGATTGCAGGGTGGTTAGGGACACTCCTCATTTTGAGTATTGTCCGGCTCACGCGTATTAAATACGATAGCGCGCTCGCTATTGTGCTATCCACCTTTTTTGGTTTCGGGTTGGTTCTGCACACGCTTATTCAGCGCACCGGCAATGCGAATCAGGCGGGGTTAGATACGTTCCTTTTTGGACAAGCCGCGACAATTCTGGAGCGCGATGTCCTAACAATTGGTCTACTCGGTGGTGTCGCTCTCATCATTATGTTAGTATTTTGGAAAGAGTTGAAGCTGCTTGTCTTCGATGAAGGTTTCGCTGCATCCATCGGATTTCCGACGCGTGCGCTTGATATTTTGCTGACGAGTCTCCTCGTTATAGCGATCGTCCTCGGCTTACAAGCGGTGGGTGCTGTGTTGATGAGTGCGATGCTCGTGGCACCGGCAGTTGCCGCGCGACAGTGGACAAACCGACTCCGTCTGATGGTGTTCCTCGCTGCATGCTTTGGTGCTTTCGCAGGTGTAATCGGGACTATTATTAGTAGCACCGCCTCTCGTATCCCAACGGGTCCGACGATTGTGCTATGTGCGACGGTTGTAGTAGGTATTTCAATTGCTTTTGCTCCAAATCGTGGGCTTGTTTGGGAGCGGATCCGACACCAACGCAACAGGCGCAGTCTGAAAACGGCAACGGATAGGTTATTGAAATAACAGCGGTAAGGGAGCGTATACAACGCATGTTACAAGGTCATTTTGATATCCAACTCATTGCGATTGTCACAGCGGTCGCGTGTGCTTTACCCGGCGTGTTCTTAGTACTGCGGCGGATGACCTTAATGAGCGACGCGATTAGCCACGCCATTCTTCCCGGTATTGTGCTCGCCTTTTTTCTCACAGAAAGTCTATCGTCGCCGCTCCTGATTCTTGCTGCGGCAGGGACGGGTGTGCTCACTGTGCTTTTCGTTGAATTGCTACAGCGGACTAAACTGGTGAAAGAGGACGCCGCGATCGGATTGACATTCCCGGCACTTTTCAGTATCGGTGTGATCTTAATTTCTCGGTTCGCAGGGAATGTCCATTTGGATATGGATGCCGTGCTCCTCGGAGAACTCGCCTACGCACCGCTGAACCGACTGAAGGCATTCGGCTATGATCTGGGGCCTGTCTCGCTGTATGTAATGGGTACGATTCTTGTAATTAACGTCGTCTTTATTCTCCTATTTTACAAAGAATTGAAGCTGGCGACGTTTGACGCGAGTTTAGCTGCCGCGCTTGGGTTTGCCCCAACGCTCATTCACTATGGATTGATGGCATTGGTATCTGTGACAACTGTGGGCGCATTTGACGCTGTCGGATCGATCTTAGTCGTTGCGCTCATCGCCGGGCCGCCTGCGACTGCTTATCTGATGACAGACAAACTCTCGCGTATGCTTATCCTAAGCGCGATCATCGGGAGTGTAAACGCTGTCAGTGGTTATTGGCTCGCGTCCATCTTTGATGTCTCTATTGCAGGCGCGATTGCAACGACGATGCTCCTCATTTTTGGATTGGTCTTTCTGACAGTTCCGAACCGGGGCCTCATCGCTATTGCGCGTCGGCGCACACGCCAAAAATGGGAGTTTGCGCAGACGATGCTGGTTATCCACCTCTTTAATCACGAAGGACTTCCTGAAGCAGAAGCGGAGTCCGCGGTCGCACACCTTCATGAACACCTGAGTTGGAACCCCGATTTTACAACCCAAGTCGTGAAATACGCACTGAATAACCGATATGTTTCGCGGAAAGAGACGCAATTGACCTTAACGGAACACGGACGTGCTATTGCCCAGCAGGCACTCGTCCAATAGCTATGCTGAGTGCGAGTTTTCGCACCTTACACTGAAAAACAAAAGGTTTCAGTATGAAAAACACAATACAGAAATTTCTCGCTTGTCTGCTGTTTCTCAATATAGCGT
Source organism: Candidatus Poribacteria bacterium (assembly GCA_009843785.1). Lineage (GTDB taxonomy): Bacteria > Poribacteria > WGA-4E > WGA-4E > WGA-3G > WGA-3G. The sequence goes on from VYCT01000027.1 coordinate 23,026, forward strand.
GGGCAGTAAGTGCCGATGAAGCTGCACTCAAAAATCCAGACGGTTCATGGAAGTGGACGAATCGGCTTGTCCATGAAACGAGTCCGTATCTGCTTCTGCATGCACATAATCCGGTAGATTGGTACCCGTGGAATGATGAAGCATTAGCACTCGCGAAGAAGGAGCACAAACTCATCTTTCTCTCGGTTGGTTATTCCACGTGCTATTGGTGCCACGTGATGGAGCGGGAGGTATTCTCTAATCCTGAAATCGCTGAAATGATGAATGAGAACTTTATTAATATCAAGATTGATAGAGAAGAACGTCCAGACCTTGACGAAATCTATATGACAGCGACGCAGCTGCTGGTTCAACGCGGTGGCTGGCCTAACTCCGTCTTCCTTACTCCGGATTTAAAGCCGTTTTACGCTGGCACTTATTTCCCACCTGCAGATACGCCGGGCAGACCGGGGTTCCCAACGATTCTTGATGCAGTACATGAAGCGTGGGTAACGCGGGAGGCAGAGGTCATTGAATCCGCAAACCAAATCTCAAATACCATTGAGATGGCAACGAGCCGAGGGTTCACTGCGCTCAACGCAAGAGCAGTGGATAGATCCCTTACGACTTCAGCGTTAGATTACCTCCGAACTGCCTATAGCCACGCCTATGGTGGCTTTGGTACTGCTCCGAAATTCCCAAGTCCTGCGAATCTCGAATTCCTATTGAGTGAATATCAGAGAGAATCGGGGTTACAAACCCCTCGCGCAAAAGATGAATCGTTATTGAAGATGATAACGCACACATTGGATATGATGGCTTATGGTGGCATGTATGACCAGATTGGCGGCGGATTCCATCGATATTCTGTTGACGCAAAATGGCTCATTCCACACTTTGAGAAGATGCTTTACGACAACGCGCAACTTGCGAAAGTATATCTTCGTGCCTATCAATTGACGCAAGAGCCGCGTTACCGACGCGTTGCTGAAGAGGTCTTCAGTTACATTTTCCGAGAAATGACTGCCCCGGAAGGAGGCTTCTATTCGGCGTTGGATGCTGAAACGGATGCCGAAGAAGGGAAATATTACGTCTGGACTGCCGATGAGATCCAGAAGATTCTCGGAAACCCAAAAGACACTTCACGCTTCAACGAAATTTATGGCGTGGATAAGGGACCCAATTTTGAAGGTAAGAGCGTTCTTTATGTGCCCGATGGATCAGAAGTAGAGGGCTCTGTGAAAGGTTTGTCGACAGCACGCGAAAAACTTTTAACAGCACGTTTTGAACGCGAATATCCGTTATTAGACACAAAAATTATTGTGAACTGGAACGGTTTGATGATAGATGCACTCGCCTACGGTTACCAAGTGCTTGGTGAGGAACGTTATCTTACCGCAGCATCGAAAGCTGCTCGGTTTATCCTTGAGACCTTGAGAAAACCAGGCGGTGAATTGTGGCATACGTATACGGCTGGTGTTGTCAAACAAGATGCGTATCTTGATGACTATGCCTTTTTTGTCCGTGGTCTGCTCGGATTGCATGCGGCTACGGGCGAAAATCAGTGGTTGGATTCAGCACGAACACTTACCGATAAGATGATTCAATTTTTCTGGGACGATAAAAGCGGCGGATTTTATTATACGAAAGCGGATGCGAAACATCTCATTGTGCGTACCAAGAAACCTTATGACTCCGCGATTCCGTCTGGTAACGCTGTCGCTGTTAGAAACCTATTGGCATTTGGGACAGATTATCGGCACTATGCTGAGAAGACGTTGCGCATCTTTGCTGAATCCATGGCACAAAGCCCATCATCCTTCATGTATATGCACTTTGCCCTTAACGACTACCTAACCTCGGAAGAGGATGAAGATTCCTCTGAATCATCAATAGTAACCGCAACGGCTAAAGTTAAAGAGAAAGCCGATGCAGTTTTTAACGTGGAGCTTCAGCTTAAAATCGCTGCAGGTTGGCACATTAACGCCAATCCTGCAGGACAAGATAACCTGATCCCGACGACTGTTTCTGTGGATGCAAATGCGCCGGTAGAGATTGTTGATATCACGTATCCGAAAGGCAGAACCACGCGTTTTGAGTTTAGCGACCAACCTTTGAACATCTATGAAGAAAGCCTTATGATCTCGCTGCGTTTAAAACAGAAACCGAATGTGACAGAAAAGAAAAACGTCCCAATCACACTCAAACTCACCTATCAACCGTGTAATGACACCGAGTGTTTGTTACCGCAGACATTGGATGTTCTCTTAGAATTGCCATAGTTTCTACACAGATGTCGTCCCGCTGGGACTAAATGCCATACCGCTTGTAGGTAGCAATTTGAGTCGATTAACGCCAAAAATTTCACACACGGACCGTTCAAATTAATTTGACAAACAGGTTCTTCCTTGCTATACTGATATTTGACCGTTTGTTCTACAACGCTTATTGCACCTTAGTCCACCCGTATTCATAGGAGGCACCTAAAATGAGACATATTGTTTCAATTTGCACTACATTGTTTTTCGTATCAATAGCGTGCGCCGTCGTATTTGCGAATGTTGTTGCTGATCCCGTCCTCTATCTTAATGCCGCTGACAACCCTGCACATCCAGGAGCTTGGAAAAATCTGGGCACTGAGGGTGGTGAATTGCTTGAGGCGGACAAAGCACCGGAACTCGAAGAAGGGGCAATTAAAATTCCGGCACTCGGTATCAACGAACAGAATGTAAAGTATTACACAACCAAGGAATCCCTTCAAACTTTTGGCGGTCCGCCAGCGAAAAATACACCGCTGTTTTTTGAGGACTGGACGTTGGAGTTCCTTTGTAGACGCAACGGTGACTTCTTTGTTGAGGAGCATCATTTCGCCGGTTTCCAGAACAGTCCGAGAGAAGGTAAGCAGGGAATACGGCTTTGGATCGTTGGTGGTCAAAATCTCGACACCTCTATCCATGCCAAGGGCGGGAAGCAAGGTGTTCAACCCCTTAACCTCAAACTTGAAGAAGGTGTGTGGACCTGGATAGCGGTTGTCGGCACGAGCGGCAAGTCGATTGTCGCGTATCAAGACGGTAAAAAGGTTAGCGAACAAGCCGGTTTTGAATTCGACAAGAAGTTACCGATAAACGATATTTCAATCGGTGCGAATTCTTACGATGAACGCCGTCGAACTTTTAACGGATCATTTGCAATCGTCCGAGCGTATGACAAAGCACTCAGCGAAGCAGAAATCAACCAAAACATTGGCGGTACATTTGCTGTTGATCCAGCAGACAAGCTTTCAACGACCTGGGCAAAAGTAAAACGCGGCTATTGATAAAGGGATCTATGCATCACACTGTTCCCACCCGACTTCAAGAAACCCGCTATCTTGTTCTGGACGATCGCATCATTGATGAGGTGGTCGCGGCGAAACTGACGCTTGGCGAGGTTACCAAACATCCGCGGAATCCCCTTTTTGGTGAAGATAAACCGTGGGAGCCGCGTTTCGACAATGTTTATGCTAACGTCATCTATGATCCGGGCGATAGGCTTTACAAATGTTGGTATAACCCATTTATTGTAGACGAACGGGTAACGCATACACCACCAGAAAAACGGCATCCCGATTGGGGCAATTACATGGACGTGAAGCCGAATCGCCGAGAGATGGGACTCTGCTACGCTCTCTCGACAGACGGTATCCATTGGGAAAAGCCGGAACTTGGACTTGTTGAATTCAATGGCAGCAAACAGAACAACATTGTTATGCGCGGTGTAAACGGTGCTGGCGTTTTCAAGGATGAACATGACACCGATCCAACAAAACGCTATAAGATGTTTTTCTGTGGAGAGCCGAAAATGACAGTGGCGTTTTCTTCAGACGGACTGCACTGGAATCAACCGGTTCCTATCCGGCAGATTGATGCGCACGGCACACACCCCAACGCCTTTTGGGCGGAATCGTTAGATAAATACGTCGGTTTTACCCGTCAGCATGAGGGTTCTGTTCGTCTCGTAACAAGGACAGAATCCTCTAACTTTGTGCAGTGGACACCCGATGAAACTATCCTTGTAGGCACAAGTCCACGTCTACAAACACATGATATGATCGTTTTCCAGACGTGCGGGATCTACATTGGCTTGCTCGGTATAATGGTTTATCCAGCGGACTCTAACATTGATGTTAAGCAGCATGTTGAGTTGGCTTGGAGTGCTGATACTGTTCATTGGCATCGCATAGCAGAAGGCACGCCATTTATGGGGCATACGCCTGCGGAACCAGAACGTTATGGCGCGTTGCCATACGACTGGGGGACGATCTTCGCCGCTGCTCCGATTTTCTTGGACGATGAGATTCGCATCTATTATGGTGCCGGAGACGGTTACTTTTTCAACTGGCGCAACGGTTACCTGGCACTTGCGACACTTCGACCAGACGGATGGGCAGGTTACGAATCAATCGCCGCGGATACCTCGGCTTTCATAACAACCCAGCCTTTAACCTTTGATGAACCGTCTGTTGGCATCACCGCGGATGTATGGGATGGTGGTTCGGTACGTGTGGAAATTTTGGATAAAGCGGATAGCCAATATGCTGTTAGCAAACCGATTCAGACCAGTGTAACAAATGCACAAGTGGAATGGGACACGAGTCGCAGTTTAGTTAGTTTAAGTGGAAACTCAATTCGGCTTAGATTCCTGTTTCATAATGCAAAATTGTATGCCTTCCAACTCCGGCAGAGAATGCGTAACACATAGAATAACCTCACAAATAGTAGTCGCTGCCAACCTGAATGCCGGTTAAGAGGTACCCCCAAATGCTCATCAGATATATTGAGAATCCCCTAATACGGGCGATTTAGAGGGTTTCTTCTGCATTGCTAAACACTTGCGAGAAGTGTTATTTTCAATCCTGATTATTGGGCTTTTATTGTAAAACCTATAGTTAATTGGGCACTCTCAAACAGTCTGAATACCTATAACAGGCATTCAGACTGGCACAAACTAACAGTTTTGCGGCGTACTCGCCCAGATGCGACGTGCATCATGCTACAAAGATGTTCACTTATTTACGGGCTTCACTATAAATTCTGTAAAAATTAAATTTTTTCGTATTATGCAAGCATCCGGCTTAAAAACGCGTCTTTAACAAGCATCGGTATTCTTGTTGAATACAGAGCCGTTTAGTTTTCGGTTTCCCGTCTTTTTTGTCGAAGCAGTCGCGATTCGGAGATCGCTCTCGCTCCTACAGAGAAAAAACTTGCGCGAAAAATCGAAATTATCAAATAGTTGAATGGATCTGTTGTTGAATAGGGTAGATATTTATTGGATTTTATAATGCGTTTTACAAACTGGAGGTGCTATAATGTTAATTACCCTCATTCGGAAAGAGATGATGCATCATATTCTGAGCGCTCGGTTTATAGCATTGCTTCTGATGTGCGTCCTGCTCATCCCGCTGAACTTCCATATCAATTACCATCGTTATCTCCAACGCCAAGTTGATTATCAAGAAACTGTCAAAGATGAAAACAATAAGGACCCGGCGGAGCAACCCTGGTTACAGAAACAGAGGACAGATCCGAATCTTGAAGTTTCCAAATTGATTCTTAAGCCGACACCTTTAAGCGTGTTTGGAACGGGCTTGGAATCTGCCCTACCGAGTTATCTCGGTATGACGCGTAACGGTATACAGCGCGGGGAAACGGCACTGTCTACCGCGCCAATTGCCTTTCTTTTCGGGCATCTCGACTTTGTGTTCGTTGTCAGTACTGTCTTTAGCCTACTTTCACTTTTGTTTACCTTTGATGCCGTTACAGGAGAAAAAGAAGCAGGTACCCTTCGGATAACCCTTGCGAATGCGCTGCCCCGGGATATCCTTTTGTGGAGCAAACTCATTGGCGGATATCTCGTATTCATCGTTCCGTTTTTAGTCTCGTTCATCATCGGTTTACTCGTGCTCGTCTTGCAAGGCTTCCCACTATCTGAATCGGATATTTTTCCGCGTGTCCTCTGTCTCATCGGCATCTCACTGCTCTACATTTCGGTCTTTTTTGCGATGGGGGCGGTGATCTCAATTTATTTCGACAGTTCCAAGACAGCACTCATCGTCGCCTTCACCTTCTGGGTGTTTGCTGTCCTGATTTTACCCCGGGTTGGGTTTCTCGCGGCGCAAACCGTCGCGCCGACTTCAACAGCGGAAAGCGTCTATAGGGAAAAGACAGCAAGGCGAGCAGAATTGCGTGCCACTCTCGAAACGGAAAGAAGCAAAATCATGGGTAGAATGATACAGGAATCTAAGCAGGGAGTGGCAACGACCGGCATCTTTAGATTAGATGAAGCGTTTGTCGCCAAAATGAATGAGAAGCTGCGCCCTCTTGAGGAGACAGCGCGGTTAAAATACCGGGACCTCGCAACACAACTCGACAGGCGTTATACACAAGAAAGAAAACGGCAAGATAAAATCGGTATAAACTTTTCCCGGATCACGCCTACGTCCTCCTTCATTTTTCTTGCAACGGATGCCACACAAACCGGTCAGGTGAAAAGAGATACCTACTTTCAAACAGGCACTCGCTATTATGAGGTGCTGGATGCGGAAATGTTTAGCAAAATGTCAGACGCGGCACTCATTGAAACAGCAGAAATCCCGTCCGCGCCGGTTCCGCCGCCGCTGGCGGAGTTGACTTTGGAAGAGACGCTCCAGCACGCTGCTCTGGATTTGCTGTTGCTCTGTTTCTTCACAGGTGGGTTTACAAGTGTGGCGTTCCTGAAATTCTTCAGATCGGATATTTGAAGGGAGAACGTTCTGGTACTGGCGAGGTTACCAATACCGCTTGTTCATTGTGTTTCGATAATTCTAAGATTTATTACAAACCCCTGATTAATCACGGAGTATCCTGATGGAAAAAGATGATGTACAACTCATTCGCCGTATTTTATCAGGCGACGATACAGCATTCACCACCTTAGTTGAAAAATACTATAGAAGCGTTCACGCCCTTGCATGGCGGAAGATCGGCGATTTTCATCACGCGGAAGAGATCACACAAGATACCTTCCTCCAAGTCTACAAAAAACTCTCGACGCTTAGAAATCCGAGTCAGTTTGTCAGATGGCTCTATGTCATTGCTGACCGACTTTGCATCGGTTGGCTGCGAAAGCAAAAACCATCCATGTCATCGCTGGAGGATACACAGACGGACATAATGGAGAGGCTCTCTTATGCCCGTTATATATCAGAACAGCGCGAAACAGAAGCGATGGAGCATGATTCTGAAATGGTCAAAAATTTTTTGGAAAGACTTCCGGAGCAGGAGCGCACCGTCGTGACGCTCTACTACCTTGATGAAATGACGACCAAAGAGATTGGCAAACTCTTAAATGTGTCCGTGAAGACGGTTCATAGTCGGCTGCATCGGGCACGAAAACGTTTACAAGGAGAAGCATTTCCCATGACACAAGAAGGTAGACAGGAACTTAAGCAAGCGGCTGAAGAATTAAGCCTCACCATAGAGAAAAAGGTTCACGCCGAACTTCAGGCACAACTGGGGAAAAGTATTCCCGACACACAAATGAGTGCAGATATACTCGAACAAGCATTAGAAAAGATGATGGTTGATATTAAGGAAAAAATACTGGCACAACTTCGAGCACAATTCGGAGAAGGATTCTAAAGATGTGAGGGTGACAGGAGACCCTCAGCCAATTATTATTGAGAAGGAAAGCTTGCTATGATAGAATAGTCACAACTTTTTGCAGCTTCATATTTCACAATAGAACTTTGGAATCAATATGACATCATTTAAATCTGTTTTCATTTCAGTATTTCTTGGGGCAGCCCTGATTACGGTTGTGCTAATCCTCAATGCGAGACGTCCGGCAATGGAAGTAGATCAGCCGAGTGCTGATTTTGTGCGGGCGACGGGGAAGTGCGCGGAGTGCCATCGGCGGGAAACGTCTGCGGTTGTCCATCAATATGAACGGAGCGAGCATGCCAAGCACGGCGTGAGTTGCTTGGATTGCCATAAAGCTGTGGAAAATCAGGAAACACAAGCACACCGGAGTTTTACAATCGCGAAGCATCTCACGGCAAAAAATTGTAGCCAGTGCCATACCACCGAGTATACACAGTTTCTCCGAAGCCGACATGCGGCACCGGCTTGGGCAGCGGTATGGGGTGCGAAGGACTTTACAGCGGAACAGATCGCCTTCGCTGAAAAATATCACAAGGGTGCGGTGGAGCGTCCAGCAAATCCTTTAGCGATGGCAGAGGGTAAAAGTGCTATTAACGTAGGGTGCTTGGGTTGCCACGATATAGGTAAGCCGAATTCGGATGGTTCTATCGGGACGTGCACAGCCTGCCATGCGCGGCATTCCAGTTCGGTTGCGCTGGCGCGAGAACCGGAAACTTGTGGACAGTGCCACATGGGACCCGACCATTCACAGATTGAAATCTACCATGAATCCAAACACGGTGTGCTTTACAATGCACAAAAATCGGAGATGAATCTCAAAGCACCGCCGAAAACACTCACGACAGCAGATATGACAGTGCCGACCTGTGTGACGTGCCATTTGAGCGGCTTGGATGGCTTGAATGTGACGCACGATACGACCGAACGACTCTCGTATTGGCTGTTTGCCGCGGTCTCTGAGAAGCGTCCGACCTATCAACAAGGTCAAGACGCGATGAAAGAGACGTGCTTAAAATGCCACGCGAGTTCACAAGTAGAAATTTACTATCAGGAGGCTGAAGGTGTTGTCGCGGATACTAACCGTAAAATTTCGGAAGCAGTGGTACTGATGAAGTCGCTTCGTGAAGACGGTTTGCTGACGGAAACACCTTTTGATGAACCTATCGAATTTCTTTACTTTGATCTGTGGCACTATTACGGTCGGACAGCAAAACATGGCGCGTTCATGGGCGGTGCGGATTTTGTCCAGTGGCACGGAAATTATGAGCTTTTGTTGAAGATGACGGAGTTGAAAAGAATTGCCGAAGAACTCAGAGAAAACGCTGCGAAACCGTAACGGATTGGCTGCCAGACTGCTCGACTTTTTTATCATTGCGAACCTTGCGTTTTTGGCACTTGATGTGTTTTTAGCGCACTCCGTCAACGCGTTTGCACATCCCGCGGAATGGATTCCCTTCTACTTCTCGTTAGGTGCGTCCGTCCTGCTCGCGCTCATACTTTTTGGAAAAAAAAGGCGGTGGAGAGCGTGGTGTCGGCTTGGTATTGGGTGGGGTGCTATCTGTATCGGCATCTCTGGTATGTTTTTTCACCTCGGTAGCGAATTCTTCTCTGATTTGACGCTCAAGAATCTTGTCTACACAGCTCCGTTTGTAGCACCGCTGGCTTTTACAGGCGTAGGGCTGCTTTTAATCATGAACGGTATGATCCACGATACGGATTTAGAATGGGCACAATGGGTCGTGTTTATGGCGGGCTTCGGGTGGTGCGGTAATTTTATTCTCTCGGTTTTCGACCACGCGCAAAACGGGTTTTTCAACCCATCTGAATGGTTACCAGTGTTTACGAGTGCTATCGCTGTCGGATGTCTGGCAACGCTATTTTTTGTGCCTCACCAACCCACTTTCCTTAGGTTCTGTACCGTTGTTTTAGGAATCAACTTCATCGTTGGTATCGCCGGGTTCTTCTTCCATTTGGCGGTAGATCTGCAAGCACCAGGTGTTACGCAGATAGATAAATTCCTCTATGGCGCGCCTCTGTTCGCGCCGCTTCTCTTTCCAAATCTATCACTTCTCGCGCTCTTAGGTATCTGGAAAATGTCTGTCAGAAACTGAAATAGTGGTTTAGGGCAATAATGTACAGGTGGGGCATTGAGAGAAGGATAAACGCCCTGAAAAAGGAGTCTTAGGGGATTTACCCTGCTCTCTAAGCATTTGTGGGAAGTATTTCCAACTCCAATTTTTGGGCGGCTACCGCAAGTTACAGTTCGTCAACATGTGACCGAATTTTCTGAAAAGCATCTAAAATCAGTTGCATATAGTCTGTATCGCCTAAAAACATAGAGTGTCCGAAACTGCAAACCTCATCGCGATAAACGCGTTCCGCCTCTGGGCAATTAAGCGTGCTGTAGTCAATCGCATGGTCTCCGAGGTATTTACGGGGTAACCCCAATTGGTCAAACAATTCTGGGTTACCAAATGGACCTTCGTTATAGATAGGCTCACCGTGTGCGCCGACACCACATGAGATTCCCTCCGCGCTGAGTGCTTCCATGAACCGCCCGCGTGAAATACCGCCAAACTCTTCGGAAACGAACCGGAAATCCCAATAGTAGAAACACCATCGCGTGACGCGTTCATCGCGCGGAATCGGATGCAGTCCTTCTATGGCTGCCATACCTTTAGAAAGATATGCGATGTTCTGCTCACGCGTCTCTACCTGTTCCTGAAACCGTTCGAGTTGGCATAACAGCAGCGTCGCTTGGAAGTTTGTCATCCGCATATTCAACTGTGCAAAACTGCCTGCCTTTCCTGCGAGTTCTTCGTCGTTTGTGATCACCATTCCGCCTTCGCCGCAGGTGAGCGTTTTCCCCATCTGGAAACTGAATGCGCCGAGGTGTCCTATGGAGCCCATCCCTTTTCCTCGCCATTGTGAACCGTGTGCATGTGCGCAGTCTTCAATTACTTTGAGATTGTGTTTCTCAGCGATCTCCATAATCGCGTCCATATCTGCGGGGTAGCCGCCGTTGTGTACGGGGATGATCGCCCGCGTTCTTGGTGTAATGGCTTCTTCAATCGCATCGGGCGCGATGTTGTAGGTAAGCGGATCAACGTCAACGATTACTGGCACGGCATTGACACAGACAACCGATGTCCCTGTCGCTACAAATGTGAGTGCGGGGACGATAACTTCATCACCCGCGGTGATGCCAGCAGCTTTTAGAGCGCACTGCAATGCTACGGTGCCGTTTGCGAGCGGAATCCCGTATTTTGCATCTTGAAACGCCGCGAACTTTTCACCGGCTTCATCGACTTTCTCGCGTCGGTTCCAGGCACCACTTTGTAAGGTTTCTAAAAGCGCGTTCTCTTCAGTTTCATCGAAGATGGGCCAACTTTTTCCTAAACCGCCTTTGACGACAGGTTCACCACCATTTATTGCTAATTGTGCCATGCCTACGTCCTCCTTGTTTTTCAGCATTGGGGTTACGGATCAATTTCCGTACCAAGGCGAAAATTCGGAACTCGTTTACGATATCTATCAATCGGTGTCATATCCTGGACCGGATTTCCCTTGATACGTAGCAGATGTAGATTCTTAAAGTTTTCAATAACGCTGATGTCTTGGATTTCATTTTCTTGTAGATGTAAGTATTCCAGTTTTGTCAATGCCTGAAGCGGTGTGATGTCCGTAATTTGATTATTGTTAAGCCTTAAAACCCTAAGTTGTTCCAATTCCGAAATCGGTGTGATATCTTGAATCCCCATATTAGACAGGGATAGGTCTGTGAGTCGTCTCATTTTCGCGAGTGGTCGCACAAGAGGGGTAAGGTCGCTGATTTGATTGCCTCCAAGACTTAAGCTTGTCAGTCTATTCAAATTTGTGAGAGGTGTGAAATCACGGATTTGATTCTCGCTAAGCATTAGATTTGTCAATTTTGTCAGTTCCGAAATCGGTGTGATGTCCGTGATTTCATTACCATGAAGCCATAAGGAGTCAAGATGCTTTAAGCCGGCGAGTGGCGTGATGTCTGTAATTTTATTTTGTCGGAGGAGTAAGTGGCTGAGCTGCGTTAACTCGGCAAGGGGTGTAATATCACTAATTTGATTGCGATCAAGTGATAGCAAGGTTAGTTGTGTTAGTCCAGCGAGTGATGTAATGTCGCTGATTTGAGTATTTTTAATTCTTAATTGCCTAAGCTGTGTCAATCTTGCGAGAGGCTTGATATCTTGAATTTGGGGCCCTTCAAAGACCAATTCTGTCAGCTGCGTGAGTCCAGCGAGGGGTGTTATATCGTTGATCTGATTATCACTGCTGCCAAAACCGTGAAAATCGGTGAGATGTAACGATGTCAGTTGTGTTAACCCAGCAAGAGGTGTTATATCGTTGATCTGATTGCGGTCGATGGATAGACTTCTCAGTTCTTTAAGTCCAGTGAGGGGAGTAACGTCTCGAATTTGATTTTCTCCAAGGGATACATAACCGAGTTGTGTCAATTTAACAAGGGGAGTAATGTCTGTTATGTTGTTCCGGGATAGGCCTAATCCGTTAAGTTCCCTTAACGCAGCAAGAGAGGTAATGTCTGTTATGTCGTTATAGTCTAGGCTTAAGCTGTAAAGTTTCGTTAACGCAGCAAGGGGCGTGATGTCTGCAATTTGATTATTCCCGAGATTTAACCGCTTGAGTTGTGTTAATTTTGCGAGAGGCGTGATGTCTGCAATTTGATTATCCCTAAGTTCTAAAGTCGTTAGGTTAGTCATTTTTTCTATACCTTTTAAGTTTTTGATACCTTTACCTATGGCGGACAGAGATTTTAATTATTTTAAATTTGCTTCAAGGATAAGATCACTTCGAGCCAACCGGAATATCTCTCGAACTGCTGCATCCAAATTCGGATCGGGTATTGTTATATTCAGTGATATGATGTCTGTAATTTGATTATTACCAAGTGATATAGTTTTTAGTCTGTCTAGCTTTGATAACGGTGCGATGTAACGAATTTTGTTTCCGTACAGTTTCAGTTTCACAAGTTGTGTCAATCTGGAAAGTGGCACGATATCGCTAATTTCGTTTCCGCTAAGTTCTAACTCGATAAGTCGTGTCAAGCCTGAGAGGGGCACGATATCGCTAATTTCGTTTCCGCTAAGTTCTAACTCGGTAAGTTGTATCAAACCAGATAAAGGTGTGATGTCAATAATCAGGTTATTGTTAAGCGATAGGATTTTAAGTTTGTTTAACCTCGCGAGTGGTGTAGTATAACGAATTTCGTTTCCATTAAGCTTTAGTTTTATAAGTTGTGTCAAACTGGAGAGTGGCTCAATATCGCTAATTTCGTTTCCGCTAAGTTCTAACTCGGTAAGTTGTATCAAGCCTGAGAGTGGTGTAACGTCGGTAATTTGGTTATAATTGAGGAATAGTCCTCTTAATTGCTTTAATCCAGAAAGTGGTGTAATATCTCGGACCTGATTACTATTAAGTCGTAGTAAATTGAGCTGCTCTAATTCCATCAGTGGCGTTATGTCTGCAATTTGATTATACTGAAGGACTAATGTCTTTAGTTTTGTTGCTTTCTCTAAACCCGCTAACTTTTTGATTCCTCTCGATTCAGCAGTTAGGAACTCCAATTTTTTCAAATCTCTTTCCATGATAGGCGCGTTTGGGTCTAAACCTAATGCCTCTCGCACGGCTGCGGCTAAGTTCGGATCAGGGACCTCTACTGGTTCCGGGGGTGAACAACTCAAGAAAACAGTGAAAACCATAAAAAGCAGGCAAATATGTTTCATAACGCTATATCCCTTTTAATGTCCCGTTTATGGATCAATTTGAATATCAACGTGCAAATTCGGAATCTGTTGACGCAACCTCTGTATCGGTGCCATATCCTGAATGGGGTTATCCATGATGCGTAGATAGCTTAGATTCTTAAAGTTTTCAACAACACTGATGTCTTGGATCTGATTCTGTTCAAGTGCTAAGCTTGCAAGCTGCGTCAATTTAGTGAGAGGTATAATATCATTAATATGATTACTTCCGAGTTCCAAATCGGCGAGTCGCTTCAATCCAGTAAGCGGTGTGATGTCCGTAATCTGATTGCCTTCGAGCAATAATAGCCTTATTTGCGTCAGATTCGCGAGCGGTCTGATGTTTTGAATATTATTATTGTTAAGCCCTAAGGCCGTAAGTTGTATCAAGTTCGCGAGCGGTGTAACATCAAAGATCTCATTATTGCCGAGCCATAAGCTTGTCAGTTGTTTAAACTCAGAGAGTGGTGTAATATCTCTAATTTTGTTCCTGCCGCCTTCAAGTGCTAAATGCATAAGGCGAGGCAATCCACGGAGTAACATAGCGAGAGATGTTAGGTCCTGAATGTGATTGTCTCCAAGCCCTAAATACCAGAGTTTTGTCAGTTCAGTGAGAGGTTTGAAATTGTTGATTTCGTTATCATCAATCCGCAACCATGTCAGCCTTGTCAGATTTCTAAGTGGCATAATGTCTTCGATCTGATTACTGCTAAGACTCAAATCTGTTAGTTTATTCAATTCGGCAATTGGTGCGATATCGCTGACCTTATTATCACCAAGCCATAAGATCTCAAGTTGTTTTAATCCTGCCAGAGGTGTAACATCTGTAATTTTATTTTTACGGAGGTATAAGTGGCTGATATGCGTTAACCCTGCGAGCGGTGTAATGTCCGCGATTTCATTCCGGTCAAGAGCTAGCCAGGTTAACTGCTTTAATCCAGCGAGAGGTTTTATGTCGTTGATTTGACTATTCACAAGTTTTAATTGCCTAAGCTGTGTAAGTTTAGTGAGAAAAGATAGGTCGTTGATTTGACTATTCGCGAGGGATAATTCCGTGAGTTGCGTTAATCCAGCAAGGGGTGTAATATCCTTGATTGGGTTATCACTACCGCCAGAATCGTAAGAACTGAGATGTAACCATGTCAGCTGTGTTAACTCAGCGAGCGGTGTGATGTCTGTAATTTGATTCTGCCCAAGTCGTAGGGTTCTTAATTGTTTTAATCCTGTAAAGGGGGTGATGTCGCCGATTTGGTTGTTCTCAAGCGATATGTGTCCTATCTGTGTTAATGTAGCGAGGGGTGCAATGTCCTTTATGTGGTTCCGTGAAAGGTCTAATATGTTAAGTTCTGTCAACTCAGCGATGGGTGTAATGTCACGGATTTGATTATCCCAGAGCTGTAAAGTTAGCAACTGCTTTAATTTTCCGAGTGGCGTGATGTCCCTAATTTGATTAGACCGCAGATTTAACTCCTTGAGTTGCATTAATCCTGCAAGTGGTGTAACATCAGTAATTTGATTTCCATAAAGTTCTAAGTGCGTAAGTTTAGTCAAACCTGCAAGCAATGAAAGGAGGGGCGGCAGACCTTGTATCTTATTGTTGCCAAGCGATAAATGCGTGAGTTGTGTTAACCCTTCAAGCGATATAATATCGCTGATTTGATTGTCTCCAACATCTAATTCTGTGAGTTGTGTCAATTCTGCTAAAGGCGTGATGTCGTCGATTTGATTTCCATTTAGATTTAATTTCGTCAGGTGTGTCAAATTTGTGAGTGATGTAATATTGTTGATTTGATTTCCTCTTAGATTTAATTCGGTCAGCGGCATCAATTCACTGAGCGGTTTAATATTGATGATTTCATTATGAGAGAGCATTAATGTTTCAAGTTGTTTTAATCCAGTCAATGGGGCAATATCGGCAATTTCATTAATATAGAGATTTAATTTCGTCAGATGTGTCAATCCTGTGAGCGGCGTAATATCACTGATTTCATTACTATGAAGTTCTAATTCTGTGAGTTGTGTCAATTCCGCGAGCGGCGTAACATCACTGATTTCATTACTATGAAGTTCTAACCTTGTCAGGTGTGTCAAACCTATGAGAGGGGTAAGGTGTTTGATTTGGTTTTCATTAAGCGTTAGTCCTCTAAGTTCTGACAACCCTGATAGTGAGGAGAGATCACTGATTTTATTACCATTAAGGTCTAAGTATCTGAGTTGTGTTAATTCGGAAAGGGGTGTGATATCCTCAATTTGATTATAGCGTAGACTTAAGGACGTAAGATTTGTGAGTCCAGCGAGAGGCGTGACATCTGCAATTTGAGCGTTACCAAGCGATAAACTTGTTAAACTCGTCATTTTTTCTATACCCGTTAAGTCTGTTATGCCTTTGTCGAATGTTGACAATCTCACTAACTTTTCCAACTCCTTTTGAGGAATTGGTGCGTTTGGACCTAAGTGGAGAGCTTCACGAATCGCGTCGGCTAAATACGGATCGGGGATATCTACGGGTTCTGACGCACAACTGATGAAAACGGTGAAAAAGGTAAGAAGCACGCAAATATGTTTCATAATACTGACCCTTTTTAATCCCTTGATTAGCGATTAGATTCTATAATTTGCAAATTTGGCATCTGTTCGCGGAGTTCACGGATTGATTTCATATCTTGAATCGGATTCTTTTGGATATACAAATACGTGAGATTCTTAAGATTTCCAAGGACGCTGATGTCGCTGATTTGATTATCCTGGAGGAACAACCCCTTAAGTTCTGTCAGTCCAGTAAGTGGTGAAATATCGCTGATTTGATTATGCATAAGTGATAGGGTTTCAAGTTTTGCCAACCCAGTAAGTGGCGAAATATCACTGATTTCATTAGCATCAAGAATCAAACGACTCAGCTGCTTTAGTCCAGCGAGAGGTTTTATGTCGCTGATCTGACCATTCCTGAATCCCAGAGATCTCAATTGCATTAATTGGCTGCAAAATTTTATATCTTTGCTTTGATAATCACCGAAATATTAGAATTCCAACCGCGTTAGTCTGGCAATTGGCGTAGCGTCCCGAATATCATTACCGCTTATCCATAAAGTTTTAAGCTGTGTTAATTCAGCGATAGGGGTAATGTCGGTAATTTGATTTCGCACGAGTAACAAGGTCTTAAGTTGTGTCATTTCAGCGATCAGCGTGAGGTCTGTAATTTGGCAGTTACGGAGCGACAAGCTCGCGAGTTGCGCCATTTCAGTGAACAGTGTAATATCCACAATTTGGTTGCTATCAAGTACTAAACTCCTCAGCAGCGTCAATCTCGTGATTGGCGTAATGTCACCGATTCGGTTGAGTCGAAGCTTTAACTTTGTAAGCTTGGGCAATTCTGCGAGTACGCTAAAGATTTGCGTTGCGTCACTCATCTGATGCCCTTGAAGTTCTAACTCCGTGAGTTGTTTTAACGCTATGAGCGGTGTAATATCATCTATCTCGTTGTCAAGTTTTAATCTGTTAGGTGAACTCAACGTAGTAACGTCAGAAAGTTTTAATGTGTTAAGTTTAGTCAACTTCGTAAGGGGTGTGATGTCGCGGATTTCATTACGACTGAGTTGCAAGTGCATGAGTTGTGTTAACCCTGCAAGAGGTATAATGTTATCTATTCCGGTGTTGGTAAGGTCTAATGTTATAAGTTCAGTCAACTTCGTAAGGGGTGCGATGTCACGGATTCGATTGTGCCGAAGGTTTAAGCCTTTGAGTTGTGTTAGGCGTGCAAGGGGCGTGATGCTCGTAATTTTGTTACCATCAAGGAATAACACCTGTAAATTTGTTGCTTTTTCCAAGCCGGTCAGATCTTTTATGCCTCTATGCATGGCCATCAGACGTTTTAACGCTCTCAAATCTTTTTCTAAAATAGGTTCGTTTGGGTCCAAACCGAGTTCTGCTCGCACGGCAGCGGCTAAGTTCTTATCAGGTATTACTTTCGGTTTTACCAGTGAACAGTTGAGGAAAACGGTAAGAATCAGGAAAAGTAGATAAAAACGCTTCATAACATTAGCTGCCTATTTGGTTGATGTGAGTTGGATTAAGGTTTCTAAAAGTGCGTTTTCTTCGGTTTTGTCGAAAATGGGCAAGCTTTTCTCTAAACCCCCTTTGACGATAGGTTCCGCGCCATTAAGTGCTAATTTTGCCATATTCATACCCGCCGTGTTTCTTAATGCTCAGTCAAGTAGATATTTTCTGTGTTCAGTTCCAAATGCGGAATCTGTTTACGGAGTCTGCGAATCGGTGTCATATCCCGAATAGGGTTCTCCTTGATGTTTAAATGTGTGAGATTCTTAAAGTTTTCAACAATACTGATATTGCTAATTTGGTTATGTTGAAGCCATAAAGCTTTAAGTTTCGTCATTTTATTAAGTGGCGCGATGTCACTAATTTGATTATCAGCGAGTATTAAGTACGTCAGTTGTGTCAAATTTGCGAGAGGTGCTACGTCGCTGATTTGATTCCCCTCAAGTGATACACCCTCAAGCGTTGTCATCCCGCTCAGTGGCGAAATATCGCTGATTTGATTCCCCATAAGTAATACACCGCCAAGTGCTGCCATCCCACCCAGTGGCGCAATGTCGCTGATTTGGTTATTTTTAAGTAATAGGAACTCGAGCTTTGTCATCCCGCTCAGTGGCGCAATATCGTTGATTTGATTGTTCTCAAGGGATAGGTGTTCCATCTGCTTTAGTTCGCTAAGGGGTGTGATGTCATGGATATGATTATACCCAAGTGATAAGAAGGTCAACTGCTTTAGTTCACTGAGAGGTGTGATGTCATGGATACGATTATGTCCAAGTGATAATAAGGTCAAGTGTGTCAATCCTGTGAGCGGCGTAATGTCAATAATTTTATTAGCCGCAAGGCTTAATGTTTTAAGCTGCGTTAATTCGGCAATAGGGGTAATGGTACTAATTTGATTCCTGTCAAGCAGTAAATCTGTGAGTTGGGGCATTTCAGCAAACAGTGTGGTATCCGTAATTTGACAGTTATAGAGTGATAACTGAGTGAGTTGGGGCATTTCAGTGAGGGGCGTGATGTCGGCATTTTGACAGTTGTAGAGCCATAGTGCTGTAAGTTGCGTTAATCTCGTGAGTGGCGTAACATCCGTGATTTGGTTTAGTTCAAGTTTTAGGTGTGAAAGGGCTGTCAATTTCTTAAGCACTTCAAAAAGCTGCGTCGTATCGCTGATCTGATTTTGTTGAAGTTCAAGGTGCGCGAGTCGTTTTAAGCCTGTGAGGGGTGTGATGTCCTTGATCTGGTTTTGCTCAAGTTCAAGGTGTGTGAGCTGTTTTAACCCTGCGAGCGGTGTAATGTCCTCTATTTTGTTGTTGGGAAGGATTAACCTATCAAGTTCAGTCAGCTCAGCGAGGGGCGAGATGTCTCTAATTTCGTTCTGCTCAAGCCACAAAATCCTTAAATTTGCTGCTTTTTCCAAGCCATCCAGCTTTTTGATGCCTCTACCCATGGCCATCAGAAAGTTTAATTCTCTCAAATCTTCTTCTAAGATAGGTTCGTTAGGGGCTAAATCAAGCTTTTCCCGCACGGCAGCGGCTAAGTTCTTATCAGGTATTACTTTCGGTTTTACAAGTGAGCAACTGAGGAGAACGGTAAGAATCAGAAAAAGAGGGTAAAAGTGTTTCATAACATTAGGTCCTATTGATTGAAGAACATGGTGTCCACTAAAGCGGATTGGAACTTTAAGAGGCAATTTGTTTGACGTTGATTGGATTATAGCATCTTGTGGTAGAAATTGTCAATATTGTCTGAAGTTGGGTTGTGTAACCATTTTGTCAGTAGTTTTCTGGATCACGAATTTGGCGGATTGGGAAATACGTTGCACAGGCTAACGGTTTCCTATGCTACAGGTGAAGTCGGTTTCTACTTGCAGATTATATCAGAATTCGCTATAGTAATCTTCAGAAACCTGAAATACCGTGTAACCTATGGAGTCAATGAACCAAACACTCACTGCGATAGATGGCATTAAGGTTGGGCATGCTACCGACGCGACTGCTCGGACGGGATGTACTGTTATCCTCTGTCCGGCAGGGGCGACAGCAGGTGTTGATGTGCGGGGTGCTGCGCCGGGGACACGTGAGACGGATGCCCTCCGTCCCGGACGTTTGGTTCAAAAGGTACATGCCGTGTTGCTGACAGGCGGGAGTGCGTTCGGTTTGGATGCTGCTGGTGGGGTTGTCCAGTATCTTGAAGAACAGAACGTCGGTTTTCCTGCGGGTCCCGTTCGTGTGCCGATTGTTCCCGCCGCTGTAATTTTCGATCTGGGGGTTGGCGATGCAAAGGTGCGTCCTGACCGAGAGATGGGGTATCAGGCTTCTCTGAATGCGACAGATGAGCCGGTGGCGATGGGGACTATCGGTGCAGGCACAGGTGCTACTGTTGGCAAAGCTCCCGGCGTTACGTCTTCTTCGGGGGGTGTCGGTTCGGCGTGTAAACATCTCGATTCAGGATTGATTGTCGCTGCTATTGTGGTTGTGAATGCGCTTGGGAACGTTGTGCATCCAGGGACGGGTGAGATTCTCGCGGGTGGAAAAGAAAACGGCGATTTCGTGGACATCACGGAACGGCTTTTGGATGCGAATTTGGTTCCGGGGACAAACACGACCATCGGTGTTGTCGCTACAAACGCCACACTCTCCGTTACAGAAGTAAATAGAGTTGCAGAGATGGCGCACGACGGTATGGCGCGTGCGATACGACCGTCACATACGCTGTTTGATGGGGATACGCTTTTTTCCGTCGCTACAGGGGCACACACTAAAGGCAGTGTAAATACTGTTGGAATCTTAGCAGCAGAAGTTGTCGCGGCGGCAATTGTTAATGCAGTGAGGACGAGGTAACCTCGCCCCTACATCGGTTTCCCTTGCATTGCTTCTGGAATATCTATACCGAATTCGTTAAGGACTGTTGGAGCAATGTCGTATATGCTTTTGGCAGGCACGTTTCCTATTTGTCGCTCTATAGAAGAATGGGACGCAGATTTGAGGATATAAATGCCCATCTCTGCGTGGTTGCAATCGTCGGGTCCGGTGTCGTTTTCATAGGTGTAGATGCTGTTGTATCCAACGCTTCCTACTGAACGCCAAAAAAGATTACCGAAATAGACAATGAGGTCCGGCGGAATATTGCGGCACTCTCGATAAACCTCTTCGGATTTGAAGACTCGCGTGTTGATATTATTTCCGTCTTCGTCTACGATCGCTTCGAGTTGTGCTTTCAACTCGTCGCGGAGATTCTCGTAGTCTTCCGCGTTGACAGTTCCGTGAGGCTCTCTGCCTTCAACGTTTATGAAAATTCGCCCGTAATATCCGCCTTCACCCCACGCCTTTGTTTTTTCCCAATCTACCATCTCTGGTGTCCATCGCGTAATTTCTTGCGGTTCAGTTTTGAGTGTCAGGTAACCGTGCTTTTGGAGCCATTCGTTGACGCAGATACCGCCGTCCATCCGTTTTGCACCGTGGTCGGAGACGACCATGACGGTGGTATTCTCGTCTACACATGCTAATGTCTCTCCGAGTTCTGTGTCGAGAACGCGATAGTAATTCCGCATTGTCTCTGAGAACGGCGAATTTGGTTCATATTCCCGATGTGTTGTATCCCAAAACCGCCAGAATGCGTGGTGAAGCCGATCGGAGCCCATTTCAACCATCGTGAAGAAATCCCAATCTTTTGTCTTAATCAGATGGCGTGCGAGTTTGAAGCGTTGGGATGTCATCTTGAGGAGTTGTTGTTCCAGTTCGGCGCGTCGGTCGGTTCGGAAGTTTGGAATATCTATCATGTAATCGCTTGCGACTTGTGTGATCTCCCGCGACAGTCGTCTTGGGAAAGTCCACTGTGCACTGCGGTCAGGCGTGAGGAAACTGGTGGCCATCCAACCCGGAAACGGTTTCGCGGGGTAAGTGAGCGGCACTCCCAAAACGACCGATTTCTTCTGTGTCTGTCCCAAGATATCCCAGAGTGTTGGAACTTTCACGGCGTGTGCGTTGGCAATCGTCAAGGCATCGTAGGAGTAATCCTTGCGGTTTCGGAAGCCGTAGATGCCGAGTTCGCCCGGATCGCGGCTGGTCATCATGCACATCCACGCTGGCACGGTGATAGGTGGGATTGTGCTTTTTAATTCACCGTAGATGCCTGCTTCCATTAAGCGATGTGTATTAGGCATATCGTCTTTGAATGCGTCAAAGACGAGTTCCGGCGCGGCACAGTCCCAACCGATAATGAGTACTCGTTTTCTCATATCTTCATTTTTAATCACGGCTTGTGATCGGTATTCACAGGCGGTTCGTCGTTGTCAAGGAATCGCTCAATTGTGTTTCTCGTTGCCGGTCGCGTACGGAAATCCGCGACCCACGGTTCCCGGAAGTACGCCTGTTTTTCACGCGGTAAAGCGGACAGGACTGCGGGCGGAATCCGTAGCCGATGCCAATGCGTTGCGAGGTGCGCATAAGCGTTTAGCACTGCCACCCGCGGTGTTTCCCGTTGCCACACGGGTCCGGCGTGACAGAGGTTTTCCGTGAAAAAGATCGCACTGCCAGCGGGGCATTCGTAGGTCATCAGGAACGGGCTCCGCTTCCCCTCCTCTAATGACATGTGGTCAGGATGCATCGGGAAGTTGGATTTGTGGCTACCGGCTATAAAGTGGGTCGCACCATCATTTTTGGAAATATCTGTCAGTTCAAAGACGACGCGCACCATACCAGCGTGGATTTGTCCGTTGTTGACGCGATATCCGAAAATCGGATCTGCCTGTCTCGGTCCGCCGCCGTGGAGTTCACCGTGCCTCCGCCCTTTTTCGCGCCAGACAGAGAAACAGCTCTCTAACCGGACCTCGGGTCCAATGATTTCATGTAGGACATCAAGGACTTTGGGGTGATCAATCAGGACGCTTGCGGGGCCACCCGGTACGGCACGGTGTTCCGGTGGTAAGGATTCTTTGTCGTGATGTATCCGGTCAAGTTGATCAACGATTGCCTCGACTTCGTCGCGTTCAAGGATCGCGGGACGCACGAGGAATCCACTTAAGTCAAATCGAAATTTTTCTTCATCAGTCATAGGTTGGTATCTCCTAATAATCGAAATTATGCCCAGCGGGGCTTTCCTCCGCCGAATCGCTGCTCGCTGATGTTCCAGAGTTCAGATAGCCCGAGTTGTCGGATGTGTTCAATACCGGGTAGGAATGGATCGTTTACGCGGGTTAGCCACGCCTGGAGTTCTGTCTCCAATTCTGCCCGAAGTCTTTGTGAATCTGCATCTTCTATGAGATTGTTCAATTGATATGGATCGTTATCGTTGTCGTATAGGAGCCAACCTGTGCCGTCGTAATGGCGTGCGTAGGTGTGACGATGCGTTCGGACACCGCGCCACTCTCGGATACCGAAGTGGAAGCCTTCACTGCCGTGCAATGGAACTCCAAGGAAGACAGATTGTGGTTCGTCAATTGTCTTGCCGAGCATCGCCTCCGAAAGGTCGATGCCTTCAACACCATCAGGGCTCGGTAGGTTGCATAAGGATAGCATTGAGGGCATGAAGTCAACGAGACTGAGCAAGGTATGGCGGGTAACGCCAGCGGGTATTCCCTGGGGCCAGCGGATCATGAACGGGATACGGCTCGATTCCTCCCATGGTCGTTCTTTTCGGACATGCCCGTGGCTCCCGATCATATCCCCGTGGTCAGATGTATAGACAAGGATGGTATCGTCAGCGATACCGAGTTCGTCGAGTGCGCTCATCAACCGTCCAAGGTTTTCATCTAAGGCTGTGATATGCGCGTAGTAGCCGGAGAGGTCTTTCCGTGTTGCGGGTGTGTCTACTGCATTCGGACGTAACTGAATCTCCTCCGGCGGATACATCTCCTTGTAGCGTTCAGGGACATGTTCATACGGATTGTGTGGTGGTCCCCAACTCATATAGAGGCAGAAGGGTTCATCAACGTGATCTCGGCAATATTGAATCGCTTGATCGGTTTGAAAGTCCGGTTCGTAACCTTCAATCTGCATCTGATTCCCATCCGAGTCGTGGTAAGGTGCATTGAAATAGTTATGATGACAATTCCATCCGACCCAATGATCGAAACCGAACCGCATTTCAGGTGTAATGAACTTGTCTCTCGGCATACCGCCGAGGTGCCATTTGCCGATGTAACCGGTTGCATATCCAGCATCCTTAAAGACCTCCGCCACACCTGTTTCAGATAGTGGAAGCGGTAGATCGTTCGAGACGGCTTTATGGTTCAAAGGATATTTGCCTGTCATGAGGCATCCACGCGCAGGCACACATATCGGGACGTTAGTGAAGGTGTTGGGGAAAAACATTCCTTCCCGTGCGAGTTGATCCATAGCAGGCGTTTGTAGTTGTGGGTTGCCTGCACACCCGACATCGCATTGACGGTGCTGGTCACCGAAAACAAAAATTAGGTTGGGTTTACGTTCCATATTTTTAACGCCCTAAATCCCCTTTATCAGGGGACTTTAAGAAGCCGTGTGTAACTCCTAACGTTATTGGGTGCAATTTTCGCTACTGCATCCATGTATAGATTTGGCGGAGTGCTCCCTCGCTTTGGGTCCACAACGCTCTTTTCAGGGGTGAAATGACCTTTGTGTAACTGGCGAAATCTGTTTGGGTTGCTCGGTACTGCTCTTTGTGTGCGATTAACCCTGCGTTTTCCGGCGGTGACGCGCCAAAATCGACCCATTCGTATCCTTCACGACACGCTTGTGTAATGATATAATGAAAAATAGCGTTATTGGGACGGTATTTCAAGAATGCTGGTATAGATGCCTCACACCATAACGTGACGGTCCGATTGAAATGCAGATAGAGCAGTCCTGCGATGATTGTATCACAATAGGTTGCGATGGCAAGTTTGGCTATTTTTCGCTGGAGGAGCGTCTGCATGAAGGCACGCGGTTTCGGTGTGCCACCTAATCGTTTGACAGTCATGAGATACATGTCGTAGAATGTAGATAACGCCGCTTCACTGTCTGTGTCTGTGACTTCCACGCCCGATTTTTCTGCTTTCCGAACTGCCCCTCGTACGCGTTTGTTATAGGCATGCCAGAGCGTATCAACATCTCCATCCGTTTTCAAAAGATGTGTGAAATGGTTTGTCCTTTCATAGCCCGATTTGGTGAAAGCATTACCGTAGGTTGCGGTATGCTCTGGTGGCAAGGTCCAACAGATTTCACACCATCCTTTCTCTGCTGCCTCGGTTTCGATGGATGTTATCAGTACTTCCGGATTGACATGTGAAGTATCCATAAGATAGACACCACCGAATAGGTTCCACGGCATTGAGTGCCATAAACGGATGCCCGGTATTGGTTGGAAGACGAAGGCGGGCAGTCCACCTACTATTGCGTCTTCTTGCTTAATGAGCGAATAGACCGGGGTAAGTTGTTTGAACGCACTCGCTAATGCATCTCGCCACGCGAGGCTTTGGAAGGCAGTCGCGTTTGGGCATTGCTGAATGACAACATCCCACTTGTCTTGATTTTGAGGGGTAAGAAGCTCTGCCGTGTACACGTGTAGATTACAGCTTATCCGACCAACGCCGCAAACAGTGCCTTGATGTAACCGACGGAATAGGCTAACCCGACATTACCTTCTAACCTTGGAATGTGATCAGCGTTGATGCATCCATTAAATCCGACCTTTTGTAATTCTCGGACGATTTTGAAGACGTTCATATCACCGTCGTCGAGAAGGACCTCTTCAAATGCACCTGCTGTCGCGAGACTGCCTCGTACGTTCCGCAGGTGAACCATGAAGATACGTCCTTTGCGTCCGTAGTTATTGATTTCGTCAAGGACGATGGTGCTGCCTCCCGCTTCAGCACGGGTGCCGCAGCAGTAAAGGTAGCCGACGTTCTTGCTCGGAAAAGCATCAATGACGCGGTGGAAACCGAGGCTACCGAGCGGTGTGTCTGGGTTCGGGACATCTGACGGATGGATAGCGAGTTTAATGTCGTGTTCATCGGCGATAGGCACAAGCGCGCCGTAGACTTCGGTAAAACGTTTCCACCATTCGTTGAGTGTCTCCATAGTGGGCGTGTCTGGTGGGTTTTTGGTTGCGGCACGGCTTTCGCCGCGTGAGATATATCCACCTCTGTGAACGGCGGAATAGCGGGTCATGAGATAGTCAAACGTATCTCCCCAGAACCGTTGGCGTGCGATAGGCACACCGGCTTCAGCGAAGACGCGCAATGCGTTGCACGTGTTCTCCAGCTCCTTTTCACCGTCGGATTGCCCTGTCATAAACTTCTCTGTGATATTCGGAAGCGTTACGCGGTTGATGTCGAGTCCCCAAGAACGGATGCGTTTTTTGATTTTCAGCAACTCGTCTAAGTCGGGATACCCCTGTTCATTGACACCGGGAAAAGCGCCACCGTTTCCGAAGTCGATGCAGTCTGCACCGAGTTGTGTAACTTGTTTAAGATAGCTATCTGAAAGTCCGCCATCCCAGACTGAAATCTTCATAATTTTAACTTTCCTTGCGGTTCAATGGGCGTAATTAGAAAATTGACA
>VYCT01000027.1:49150-56949 GCA_009843785.1 Candidatus Poribacteria bacterium
AACTTTCCTTGCGGTTCAATGGGCGTAATTAGAAAATTGACACTTATCTCCACTTGCCATTAAAGGGGTAATGGGACGGATTGTCCGCTCTCAACGGATTGATATGCGGCGAGTGCGATTTCGACTGCTGCGCGACCGTCTAACCCTGCAATTGGAGGCGGTGTATCGTTGCGGATTGCCTCTACAAAGACGCGGATCTCCTGTTGAACCGGTGGTGGCACTTCAATATCTGAAATTTGAATCTGCCGCCCTTCACTTTCAAAAGGTTTGATCTGGATTGTTGCGTTCCCACCCCAAATCTGTGGAAAATAGATAGACCCGCCTTCACAATCGACACGTCCGCCATATCCACCGACAGCAGAGACGTGACTGGAATGGAGCATACCGATCGCGCCGTTTGCGAACTGCAAGGACGCAAGTACCACATCTGGGTAGTCGCTCTTGTCGGGTCCATATTGTCCACCGGCACCATAGACAGCAGTGACATCGCCACATGTCCAGCGCATAAAGTCTATTTCGTGGGCATTGATTTCCATGAGACTCCCACCAGATTTTGCGCGCTCTAACCGCCAGGGGGTGTGGCTATACCCGCTGCGCCACGGTCCACCGATCCGATGTACCATCATACAGGCAGGTGCGCCGAGTTCACCGCTCTGCACAATCTCGCGAACCTTGGAATGCGTTGCGTGATAACGGCACACCAAACCGATAGTGAGTTTAACATTGTTTTCCTCAGCGGCGGTGATCATTGCGTCGCAATCTTCCAACGTTGGTGCCATCGGCTTTTCAGAGAAGACGTGTTTACCGGCATTCGCGGCATCAACTGCCATCTGTGCGTGCATAAATGGCGGTGATGCGATCAGTACCGCACGAATCCGATCATCGGTGAGTAGTTCGTGGTAATCTAATGTGTAGGATGCATTGAGATCTGTAGCCAATTTTTCTGCCAGTGCTTCTTGTAGGTCGCTGACACGAATGACTTCTATCCCTTCAACGGCGTGTGCACTCGTAGCGAGGCTTCTGCCCATACCCCCGCATCCGATAACACCAACTCCAATCGTTTCCATATTTTTAATTTTCCTTGCGGTTTGTTCAAGGGAGTTAAGCATTCACGTCCCCTGCCGTAGAGCCGCCCTCCATTTCATTACGGGCTTGCGATTTAGGGCTTACGAAGAAAAGAAAAACTACTTTTAATTTTCCTTGCGGTTCGCTTAGACGGGGTTAATAACAACGTTCCGAAACATATATTCAGCCCAGTGCGATGCTTGGACTTACATGTTTTGGTTGTCTATCTCCGCCGTGCTTTGATGTGTCCCCATGTAACACTGAGATGGTCGGCAGAGGGATTAACATCAAGTCCTGTGGCATCCATGTTGTTCTGAACTTCTGCTGCGCTGAGGACTCGGTCATAAATTCGGAATTCGTCAATATACCCCTGAATTGTATCGCAATCACACCCATCTGACCGGTCTCCGATGCCGAGGAGGAGTCCGCCTTTTGAGATTTTACCGCCCTTCATGGCGTACTTCTTCTCCTGCTTGCCATTGACATAATAGTGAACGGTTGCGCCGTCGTAGGTACCGACGAGGTGGAGCCACTGTTCAAGTGGGATGTCTTCAAGGACATTGTCTTTCGCTGCCTGCGTTGACTGACCACCTGCTCTGATGAAAAAGCCGTGTTGGTTGTCATCATCGTCGTAGTAGAGGCTTGCGACTGCGGTGTTTGCCGGCATATCGTCGAGCGAGATAATGCGGTTCCAACTGTCATCCAAGGCGGTGATATAGACCCAACACTCAAGCGTAATCTCATCCCAATCCCTATCGATTTTCGGTGGGTTTGAATCTTCTACAAGGAACCGGTCAACACTGCCATCGAAAAGGATACACTCGCCGACTTTGCAATCAGAGGCAGGGGCGAGTTCTGGATCACCGTGGACGGCAGCAACGAGTCCTGATAAGACATCCGCTGCCTCTGTTTTAATTTTTACCGTGTCTTTGTTGAAGGACCAGTAAGCAACTAAACCATTTTCAACAGCACCGACAATCGCCCCGGCGGGTTGTGCGTTCCATACTTGTAGCACGAGTGCAAGAAAGATTATCGTAAAGAATTGTAGATTTTTCACAAAACGTTTTTGCTGAGAACGAACGCTGTTTTTTACGCACATGATGTCCTCCTTGTATCTGATAATACGGTGTAGGGAAACTGAAGTAGAAAGACTCCGGTTTCCGAATTGTAACTTCAGTTGATGAGGATACGAAAAAAATTCAATCGCTGCTACAGCAGTAAACGTGATGCGTTTAGAACATGTCGCGCATAGCACGTTCACGTCTATCAGCCTGTTGGCGTTCACGTTCCTCATCAGACATTTGGTCGTGCTGGTCAAAAATGACAGGACGGTATTCAGCGACTTCACTCTTGCGTTTGAATACTCGGAAATAGTCGAAACGGGTTAGAGTCGGTGGGATATTTCCGGGACACAGTGCATGTAAGCCGACATCAGTTGCTTCTCCCATACCGACGTTGGTTTGCCCGCAGCTTTTCCACTGGATGCCGTCATGACTTGCGAAAGATGAGAATTGATTCCCTCGCCGTTCCAACCGTAGGAAAAGTTCCCGTACATTCCGAAGTCCAGCTCCGCGTCCGCGTAGGTTAAAAGAACGCCCGACATGTCGCTCAAATCGGACATCGCCTCTAAACGCGTGCGGTCCTGAGGTTTTCTCAAGCCGTAGGAATCGGTTGGCATTTTTCCAGACTAATAACCCACCGTGTTCTCTGAGTTGTGGTGTGATGCGCATGCGGGTTTCAATAGCGAAATCACCGGGGACTCTCATAAGCAGGCGTGGTGCGCTCATATCGCCACCACTCCCATTGCCGTGCCAGAGGTCTTGTCCGGGCTCAGTTCGCATCTCCAAATAGCCTTGCCGTTCAGCCCAAGACCCTCCGCCTTGGGGGTCGTCCCATCGCCACTCTGGACGCATACGGTTGCCAATGAACTCATCTTCAAAGACCAGCTCGGTGAATTCACCAGAGGATGCCCAGCCTTCAATTTTTATAGCGGAGATAGAGTCTCCAAAGTTTTGCGGGAGTAGATGGAGGTTCGGCAATTCTTTTTTGTATTCGCTTGGTTCCATACGGATAGGTATGCTTGCGCCTTCAAACTCAGGGTGTTCATAAAAGACGACCTCCGCGCCGTCTCGTGGGAAATCTGGTCCTTTAAAGATACGAATTGAGGAAATGCGGTCTTCAAACCATGTTCCCCCTTGAGGGTCGCGTAGGTTCGCTATATCCCGTAGGATAGTGATTTTTTTGCCGCGGAATTCGACGTGTTCATAGCAGTCAACAATCAGCGGGATCGTCCCCCACTCAGGTCCAGCGACATCTAACGATGACCCGAAGTTGATTGATGAGATTCTGTCCGCGAAGTTGAAAGCGGTATCATGCAGGTTCGGATAAAACCCGGGACCGAGTGCCAACTTTTTGCCGCGGAAGTCACGATGCTGGTAAAGGATTACCTTGTAGTTCGGATTTGATGAGAAATTTGGGCCCTTATAGACACGAAGCGAAGAGATATTGTCTTGAAATCCGATGTGTGCCGTAAACGGAACAGGTTCCACAACATACCCCATTCTACCTCGGAAGTTTGTATGTTGGAACAACTCAACAATGAGGCGCGGTACGACGATTGGCATTTTTTTCTCCTTTTTTTCTTAGTTATCAGTTATCGGTTTTCAGTTTTCAGTAAAAGAGGGTTCTCATTTCAACAATGTTTCTTTGTTATCAAGGTTTCCGAAGTCCTGTTTATGTGTTAGTAAGGGTTGCCTCATAAATTTGGGCATACCCGCTTCGATCTGATGTGAATACGATATGTTGTCCGTCCGGACTGAAAGAAGGGTGCGGATGTGTATGTTGCGGGGCATACACCTGAATTGGACCGTTCGCATAAGGGAAGGGTCCGTTCCAATGTTCCCCGATAGAAGAAGCATGAGGGTAACATAATGTCTGTGGTTCGCCAATCCCGTCGCGCGGATCGAAAATCTGGATACCGATGTCCGGGAAGTTGGTATCCGCGACCATACACGTTCCAGCGGGATTGCTAATAGCGTGCCAAGCATTGATAGTCGTCACCTGTCGTTCTGCACCGGTGTCAACATTAATGCATCTGACACCTCGGGGCCAATCCACAAAAGCGAGTTCACGCGTTCCAGGAATCCATGTTTCGTGCGTAATCCACTCATTTTTTTTAGCGTTACGTGCG
Organism: Candidatus Poribacteria bacterium; assembly: GCA_009843785.1. Taxonomy (GTDB): domain Bacteria; phylum Poribacteria; class WGA-4E; order WGA-4E; family WGA-3G; genus WGA-3G. The sequence continues at coordinate 53,406 of VYCT01000027.1, forward strand.
TAGAGACGACGATTCCCGCTGCCGTCGCGATGAATTACCCACACACGGTCTGTAAGCGGTCCCGCGTAATAGAGCATATTAGCATCATCCGGGCAGAATTGAAGGTGCGCGATACTATCGCGTTGTAGGATGATGTCGTGCTCGCCGGTGTCCGTATCTACAATAGCAAGTGCTGATTCCTTACCGACTTTAAATCGGATTGCCCACCATTTATCGTCGTGACTGAGCGCGGTTGTTCCCATAGCTGCAGCGACCATGCCTTCGTCTTTCATCGCTGTTGCAGCACTTTTAACAGCAAGTTTTGACTTGCAAGCTGCGTCAAAATTAACCAACTCCCGTTCCTCAAGCGTCTCCAAGTCGAGTCGCCATCCACTGGTGCCAGCGGTGAAAAATACAGCCTTTCCGTTGTGTGATGGATGCACAGACCATTCTGATTCTGCGAGGTCAGGTCTGTTTGTCAATTGGCGAAGTTCACCGGTAACCCGTTCTTCAGCAAATATCTGCGGTGTGCCGGTTCGGTTAGAGACAAAAATCAGTCGCTGCATCGCATCATCATACGCCGGTATGATAAAAAACGGGTGGTGGTGCAATGCGGACGCGGCGGTGACCTGTCGAATTTGCGTGCCAGTGCACCGATCGTAAAAAGTCCGGGATTCGGGACCGTAAACCGTGCCTTTCGCCATACGTGTATTCCTATTTGCTTTGTGCTTCAGCTACGAAATATTTTTTACGTAGCCATTCAATACAACATCGGGTCGCTATCACGTGAAGCCAATTCTGAAAACCCTGCGGTTCCTTTAACATACCCAATTTCTGGTGGACTTTCAGGAAGATGGCTTGTGTAATTTCTTCGGTGATATGAGCGTCTCCGATTTTACGCAATACAAGTTCACGAACCGTTGCTTGATATTTCTCCACGAGTAATGGGAACACACTATCATCGCCTCCGAGGACGCGGTGAATAAGTGCAACATCATCGTTTTTCATGGATTACCTCTAATAAGGTCGGCGGGCACAGTGACCCGCCGAAACAGTGTTTGTGCTTCTTATTCTTCAAAAGCAGCATCAAATGCTACCGCGGAAGGTTCAAAATCGTAGCCCTTGACGGCGGCACAAGATTCACTGGCACCGTGTTCGCGATCCATGCCGCTGTCTTCCCATTCAATCGAGAGCGGACCGTCGTATCCCATGTTGTTCAGTGCGCGGATGATCGCTTCAAAGTTGATATTACCGCGACCGATGGATCGGAAATCCCAGTATCTTTGCGCATCACCGAAATTCAGGTGTCCACCGAACACACCGGCTAATCTCGGTGTGTCTGACCACCAGACATCCTTCATGTGGACGTGATAGATGCGGTCGCTCAATCGTTCAAGGAACGCGACGTAGTCAACGCCTTGATAACCGAGGTGGCTCGGATCGTAGTTAAATCCGAATGCCTCTCTGCCATTGACTGCCTCGATTGCGCGTTCTGCAGTGACGATGTCAAAGGCGATTTCAGTCGGATGGACTTCGAGCCCAAACTTGACCCCGACTTCATCAAAGACATCGAAAATCGGGTTCCAGCGGTTGGCAAAATCTTCAAATCCGGCATCAATTTGTCCCGGGTCGTTTGGTGGGAAAGAGTAGAGAAGATGCCATATCGAACTGCCAGTGAAGCCGTTGACAACGCTCACGCCGAGCTTCGCGGCGGCGCGCGCGGTGTTCTTCATTTCTTCCGCTGCGCGTTCTTGAACGCCTGCGGGATCGCCATCGCCCCAAATAGTTTCTGACAAAATACCCTGATGTCGGCTATCAATATTATCACAGACGGCTTGTCCGACGAGGTGATTGCTGATGGACCAGACCTTTAGTCCGTATTTCGCGAGGAGGTCGTGTCTGCCTTGGCAGTAACTATCGTCTGAGAGTGCTTTATCGACTTCAAAGTGGTCGCCCCAGCAGGCGAGTTCTAAGCCGTCGTAGCCCCATCCACTTGCTTTTTCTGCTAATTCTTCGAGTGTTAAATCTGCCCATTGGCCTGTAAAGAGTGTTACAGGTCTTGCCATAATAATCTCCTTTTTAGTTGTCAGTCGTCAGTTGTCGGTTGTCAGTTCCTCGCTTGTGGCAGTGACAACCGTTCGCCCCTGTCAGGCGTTTAACTGACCACTGATAACTGCTAACCGATAACCATTATGCCGGTGGCGTGTAGCTTGCATCAATCCATGCGCGCTGTTTGCCGCTCTCTACAGCAGCATTAATAAAGTGGACTCCGCGGGCTCCGTCTTGGACGGTCGGGAAATCTGTGTCAAACTCCGCCGGGGCTTCGCCTGCGATTTTTGCGGCGATTGTACGTGCGGCGTTCACATAGATATTTGCGAATGCCTCAATAAATGCCTCTGGATGCCCGAAAGGTATCCGTGAGTTATGCTGAACAACCTCTGCTAAATAGTCGTTTCCGCGTTTGTAAACCTGTTCGGGCCCGTCCGGGAAACGGACAGAGAGGTAATTCGGGTTCTCTTGGTGCCATTCCAGTGAAGCCTCAGTGCCGTAGACACGGATACGCAGATTATTCTCTTCACCTACCGAGATTTGCGATGCGTACAAGACACCACGGACACCACTTTCATAATGCACAAGTAGATTGCCATCATCTTCTAACAAGCGTCCCTCTACAAAAGTGGTCATGTCTGCACAGAGTTCTTCGATCTCCAGTCCTGTGATGTAGTGTGCCAAGTTTTCGGCGTGGGAACCGATGTCCCCGATACACGAGGATGCGCCTGCTTGTTTGGGATCCGTGCGCCAGACGGCTTGTTTCGCGCCTTCGTTTTCCAAAAACGTAGCGAGCCAGCCTTGCGGGTATTCTACGACGATTTTGCGAAGCACTCCGAGTTTCCCTTCTTTCACGAGTTCGCGTGCCTGCTTCACCATCGGGTAACCGGTGTAGTTGTGTGTGAGTGCGAAGACGACATCATGCTGTTTAACGAGATCACAGAGTGCCTCAGCATCGGCGACTGTTGTTGTCATGGGTTTATCACAGACGACGTGGAACCCGGCTTCAATAAAGGTTTTGGCGACATCGAAATGGACGTGGTTTGGTGTCACGATTGAGACAAAATCAATGCGTTCGCCTTCGGGCAGTTGGCTCTCTTTTTCTGCCATTTCTTTGTAAGAACCGTAGACCCGGTTTGCGTCGAGAAAGAGTTCGCTTCCCTGTTGCCGCGATTTTTCGGGTGATGATGAGAATGCGCCCGCGATGAGATCAATTTCTCCGTCCAATGCGGCGGCTTTCCGATGGACGGCACCGATAAAGGCATCCGGTCCGCCACCTACCATGCCATAACGTATTTTCCTATCCAGTGGCATTTTGGGTATTTTCTCCTTTGCTGTTTCATATGGGCTTGCAAGCTTCGCCCTACAAAGATATTTTAATTCCACTATACATTATCTCATATTTGATGATTTTTTTCAAGGGTTTTTGTCTGAATCGCGGATTTTCGCGGAGGACACGGAGGACGCGGATTGACGCTCTTTTCTGAATCGCGGATTAGGCGGATTACACAGATTT
>VYCT01000055.1:0-6638 GCA_009843785.1 Candidatus Poribacteria bacterium
TCGCTTTCCATCCGAATAGCCGCACCCTCGCCAGTGGAAGTTCGGATCAAACAGTCCGTCTATGGGATATTATCAATGAGACATATAAAATGACACTTATTGGGCATACGGACTCGGTCAATAGTATCGCGTTCAGTCCAGACGGAAAAACGCTCGCAAGTGGGAGCCGTGACACCACCATCCGTCTCTGGGATGCTATCACAGGCGCGCACAAAACCACACTCACTGGACACATAGATAGTGTCGAGAGCGTCGCATTCAGTCCCGATAGCCAAACGCTCGCAAGTGGTGGTGGTCGGGAGGACAAAACAGTACAGTTGTGGGACGTTGATACGGGTATGCGACAAATGACCCTCACTGGCCACACGGGAAGAGTCTCAAGTCTTGCTTTCAGCCCGGATGGTCGCACCCTCGCCAGTGGAAGTTCGGATCAAACAGTGCTATTGTGGGATGTCACACCGTTAGTAGAAATGCTCCAGATTGCGGAGGATGTCAATCGCGATGGGACAGTGGATACGCAAGATTTGAAGTTTATCGCCGCGCGCTTCGGGCTGCTCGGAGAAAACGATGCAGATGTCAACGCGGACGGCGTTGTCAACATTATTGATCTCGTTCTGGTCGCCGGTGAACTTGGTGTGGGAGCCGATGCCCCTGCTACACATCCGCGAATTACAGAGCTGCTGACTGCAGCAGAAGTCCAACTTTGGCTAACAGCCGCGCAACAAATTGACAACACAACCCTTGTCTTTCGGAAAGGTATCGTGAACCTTGAACGTCTTTTGGCGGCACTGTCTCCAAAGGAGACAGGGCTTCTGCCGAATTATCCGAACCCGTTTAATCCTGAGACATGGATACCGTATCAGTTGGCCGTACCGGCAAATGTGACCCTGCGCATCTATGCTACCAGTGGAACATTGGTTCGGACATTCGCCTTGGGGTTCCAATCTGCCGGCATTTATCAAAGTCCAAGTCGCGCCGTACATTGGGATGGGAAAAATGAGCTGGGTGAACAGGTCGCCAGTGGCATCTATTTCTACACCCTCTCCACTGGCCAATCTACAACGACCCGCAGAATGGTAATACGGAAATGATAGGTTGCCACTTGTCAGTTAAGAAACCCCTTTAACTGATGACCGACAACTGATAACTGACAACTATTATAGTGAAATCCAAAAATAAGTTTACACTTGTTGCTCGTAGGGGTTGGGTTACCCAACCCCTACGGTTCTCCATGTGTGCAAATAATTACGGACTCTACTATAAAACAGGAGACAGAACCCATGAAAGTTAGACGATTTTCGATCCTAACGCTACTGATGGTTTCAGCCCTATTTATACAAAACACCTCCGCCCAAGATTACACACAATGGCATTTACCTGAAGGTGCGAAAGCACGTATCGGGAAAGGCTTTATATCTGGCAATATCGCCTTCTCCCCCGATAGTAACCTACTCGCTGTTCCAACCTCCATCGGCATCTGGATTTACGATGCTTACAAAAGAGAAGAAGTGCGTCTGATCATGGGACATACGGACACTGTCGAGTATGTCGCTTTTAGCCCGGATGGCAGTCTCATCGCCAGCAGTAGTGATAACGATACCGTCCATCTGTGGGATATTAACACCGGTACACATAAAACTATCTTCACTGGACAGACTTCGTCGGTTCGCAGCATCGCGTTCAGTCCAGACAGTCGTACCCTCGCAGGCGGTTCGCGATCGAACAGGGATAAAACGGTGTATTTGTGGGATATCGATACAGGCAATCTCAAAGCGACACTCTCGGAACATACAAGTGGTGTTGATTCTATTGCTTTCAGCCCTGACGGTAAAACAATCGCGAGTTTAAGTGACGCGATCGTGTATCTGTGGGATGCTTCAAATAACGACCTCAAAAACACATTCACAAGGGATATAGATAACGATCACATAGACAATGTCGATTTGATTACCTTCAGTCCAAATGGTGAGACCATCGCAACTGCCAATTGGGACGATACGGTGTCTCTGTGGGATGTCGCTACTGCTGAACTCAGCGCAACACTCACGGGACATACTGGCAGTGTTTATAGTGTCGCCTTTAGCCCAGATGGGAAAACGCTCGCAAGCGGTAGCAGCGATGGCACGGTGTGTCTTTGGAACGTTGCGAGTGGCACGTATAAAACCACGCTCATCGGACACGCACTCGAAGTCAGAAGCGTTGCCTTCAGTCCGGACGGAAAGCTAATCGCAAGTAGCAGTTCAGATGGCACAGTGTGTTTCTGGGATGCTGTCAGTCACGATCGGACAGCAACACTTACCGGACATATAACGGAATTTACAGATATTGCCTTCAGTCCAGATGGACGCACACTCGCTCATGCTGGCGGCTGGGACAAAAAAGTTTACCTCTGGGATGTTGAAACGGCTAAGCAAAAACGCGCGCTCATTGGGCATACGTATGAAGTGACTTCAGTCGCATTCAGTCCAGATGGAAAAACAATCGCAAGTGGGGGTGGTGCCGACGATCCAAGGATACGCCTCTGGGATCCAAACAGTGGTGACCTGAAAATGACACTCGTCGGGCATCGATGGGGCGGTATCAATGACGTTGCATTTAGCCGTGATAGCCGCTGGATCGCGAGTGCAGGTCGCGACGAAAAGGTCTGCCTATGGAAGGCCGACACCGGCTACCATCAAGCGACCTTCGTCGGGCACGCAGCCACTGTCTCAAGGATTGCCCTCAGTCCTAATGGTCAAATACTTGCCAGTGCTGGTGGTCAACGAGACCCAGCCGTGCGACTCTGGAATATTTCCACCAAACAAGAAATAGCAACCCTTCATGAACGTTCAAATTGTATTGCCTTCAGTCCAGATGGACAAACGCTTGCCAGCGGATGGATAGACATATCACTATGGGATATTAACAGTGGTGAACTCACATCTGAATTCAGTGGACATACCGATCGGCTTCGGAGTATTGCATTTAGCCCTGACGGACGGATTTTAGCAAGTGGTAGTTCAGACACGACTGTCCGACTCTGGGACGTTGAAACTGCCACCCATCTAACCACGCTCACCGGACATACCGACGGAATCACGCGTATTGCATTCAGCCCGGATGGAAAAACGCTTGCGACAGCGAGTGATGATGCAACGGCATTATTGTGGGATATTCCGCTGATAGTAGAAAACGGAATCAAATCATTACAGATCGTAGAGAATGTCAATCCTAATGGTATAGTGGATTCTACGCATGCTCTGGCAGCCGAAATATTTGAAGCAGAAAAAGCAGCAATTCAAGAGGTTTATAGTCGATTCTACAAAGCCTTTAACGAACTCGATTTCGAGAAAATCGCAGAGACTATGGATACCTCGTCAGCAGCTATGTTCGGTACCGTCTTTTCAAAAAGTGAACCGCTCCCAGTCGTAATAGGGTGGAACAACGTTCGTGTCTTTATTGAAGGTTTATGGAGAGGTATCGGAACAAGGGGTGAAAAATGGGGACCTAATGGCAAGCTAACAGATGTTTGGATTCGTCAAACAGAAGCCAGCGCGAGAGGCTATAACTGTTACAAAGGTCCATATCCTGGAGAAACATATCTTTACTTGGTAAAGAAAAATGACGGGTGGCGGATTCAGCAGATTGAAAGTGTTACGCAGGACAATCTTCCTATTTTTAAAGACAAGCCACGCATTAGAAATTACTTCACCGTTCCTGAAAACAAAGCACAGAACATAGATGAACCGGCAATTTCACAACGCCGTGAAGACCTCAACAACGATGGTGCTGTCAACATCCAAGATCTGGTCATAGTATCTGCAAACTTTGGAAAAAGAGGTCAAACTGTAGCAGATGTGAATGGAGATGGCATTGTTGATATTAGAGACCTTGTATTGATTGCTGGCGCAATCAATCACGAGCAGTAAAGGACCTTGGATACCACAACTTCGGTATCCCAACCCAACATTTTGGCACACGCTGCTAAATCAAAAGTTCGTAAAAATGAAACCAAACGGGAGACAGAAGCCATGAAAACGATGAAATTAAAACGCAATCCGCAAACTCACATCGTAAATGTGAGTTTGATGTCCCTTATCCTTTTGATATGCTTTCTATCATCTGTCTTCGCTGAAGATTACACACACTGGAGTTTACCTTACGGTGCGAAGGCGCGCCTTGGTAAGGGGAGTATACGCGAACTCACATATACCCCTGATGGAAATCACATTCTTGTCGCCAGTTCTATCGGCATCTGGACTTATGATGCACACACGATGGAAGAACAAAACTTATTTTCCATGCGTGCGTCGCACAGTGTTGCTACTGCCTTTAGCCCAGATAGACAGATGTTCGCAGGTGTCAGTTGGGATGTGGATGACAATAAAGTGGACCTATGGGATCTCGCCAATCATCAACACAAGGAAACGTTAAAAGAGCAAAAGTATATTAAAAGCATCGCCTTTAGCCCGAATGGAAAAACCCTCGCAATCGGAAATGCAGATGAACCAGTGCAGTTGTGGAACGTTGACACTGGAGAATACACAGCCACACTCGTTGGGGACCAGGGTAGGGGCACTTCAGTTGTCTTCAGCCCCGATGGCAAAACAGTCGCAACCGGAAGTTGGGATGGTACAGTGAGATTGTGGGATGCTGGCACCGGTGAGTATAAAACGACGCTTGCTGAGCACGCCGAGGGGATTCGTGCTATTGTCTTCAGTCCCGATGGCAAAACAGTCGCAATCGTGGTTTACAACACAATAGGCGTGGAGCTCTGGGATGTCGATACTGGAAAACAAAAACTGATACTCCAAACAGAAAAAAATATCTTCTGTGCAGCGTTCAGCCCGGATAGCCAAACCCTCGCAGCCGGAGGATGGAGAGAATTGTATCTCTGGAATATGGATACCGGCGAACGTACCACGCTTACGGCGCATTTGGAGGAAGTTGTTTCGGTTGCGTTCAGTCCCGATGGAGAAACGCTCGCAAGTGCAAGTCCGGATGAGTTACACCTATGGGACAGTGCCTATGGCACCCAGAAAGGCAGTATTACCGGGCATACACAGTATCTTCGAGGCTTCGCTGTCAGTTCCGACGGCCACACAATTGCCACCGGCAATCAAGAGAAGATACGCCTCTGGGACACGATCAATATGTCAGAAAAAACAACGCTCTTTGACGATGACTGGGGAAATGACAGCTTAGCCTTTAGTCCGGACGGAAGTATTCTGGCAAGTAATATGGGAGCGCGTATACGGCTCTGGGATACCGCAACCGGAACACACAGGAGTACCCTGACAGCGTACATCGGCAGTGCCCGTGGATCTATTATTCGTGCCCTCACCTTCAGTCCAGATGGTTGCTTCTTTGCGAATGGGCACATGGGGGACGAAACGGTATGGTTATGGTCAGCGGGGTTTACGCGCAAAAAGATACTGACAGGACACAGTAAACAGGTTTCTTCGCTTGCCTTCAGTTCAGACAGTCGCACTTTGGCGAGCGGAAGTTTTGACGGAACGATTCGCCTCTGGGATACCGAGACAGGTACACATAAAATTACGCTTGCCGGCCACACAAAATGGGTCGAGAGTCTCGCGTTCAGTCCCGATGGGAAAATCCTCGCAAGTGCCAGTTCGGATGGAACGATCCGCCTATGGGATCCGATAAGCGGTGCTAACATAGCCACGCACATCGAAAATACCGAGAGTGTTGCGTTCAGCCCGGACGGGAAAACCCTCGCAAGTGGGAATTATGATGGAGAAGTCCGACTATGGGATATTACCACCGGGACACCGAAGGCAATACGCATAGGGCATACCGAGGAAGTCTCGCACGTTGCATTCACTCCGGATGGAAGTACGCTCATCAGTGGGGCTTACGATGGCACGATACTCCTATGGGATCTCGGAACCGCAATAGACACAACGGTAAAACTTGAAGATGTAAACAACGATGATGCTATAAACCACTTTTTACCGAATACCTCCGATCAAGATTACACATTATGGAATTTGCCCAAAGCAGCAAAAGCACGTATCGGAAAGGGGTGGATATCCGGCAATATCCTCTTTTCACCCGACAACAACATGCTCGCTGTCGGGACTTCTATTGGAACTTGGATATATGATGCACAAACAGGTAAAGCCTTAAATTTGCTCAGAGGACATACAGATGTTGTCAAGAGTCTTGCTTTCAGTCCCGATGGAAAAACGCTCGCAACCGGCGGCGGTTATGACGATAAGACTGTTCGACTATGGGATACCAATACTGGAACACTCAAAATCACCCTCTCTGGACATACAGGACATGTTAATGGCATCGCTTTTAGTTCTGACGGTAGGACGCTGGCGAGTGCTGGCGGCTATAAAGACTATACTGTTCGGCTATGGGATACCAAGACCGGAACACACACTGCAACGTTCTACGGGCATGTAGACTCGGTTGTGAGTGTTGCGTTCAGTCCCGATGGGAAAACCCTCGCAAGTGGTGGGAATTACGATGACAAGACAGTTCAGTTGTGGGAGGTTGACACTCGGAAACACAAAATGACCTTCATCGGACATACAGGGGGTATCTCCAATATCGCCTTCAGCCCAGATGGGAGAACGCTCGCAACCGGCGGCGGGTCGATAGATGCGATGATATATCTCTGGAATGTT
>VYCT01000055.1:6738-11289 GCA_009843785.1 Candidatus Poribacteria bacterium
AACGCTCGCAACCGGCGGCGGGTCGATAGATGCGATGATATATCTCTGGAATGTTGATACAGGTGTGTTGAAAACAAAACTCACCGGGCATCCAGGCGGTGTTTCCACTGTCGCCTTCAACCAGGATGGCAAAATCCTCACAAGTGGCAGTAGCGATAGCAAGATGTGTTTGTGGGATACAACAACTGGTACGCACAAAGCGACACTCTTAGAACGTGGATTAGAGGTCCGAAGGATTGTCTTCAGTCCGAATGGACATCAACTCGCGAGTCGTAATGCGGATGGGACGATCAGATTATGGGACGCTGCGACCCTACATCAGACAGCCGCGATTACTGGACATCTTTTTTCGGTTTCTACCATTGCCTTTAGCCCTGATAGTCGGACCCTCGCAAGCGGGAGTTGGGATCAGAAGCTGCAGCTCTGGGACCTCGCTACGAGAAACAACAAAGCCGCCCTTACCGGACATATAAATGCCATCAGGGCGATTGCCTTCAGTCCCGACGGAAAGACGCTTGCAAGCGGTGGATGGGACAGCCTACGGCTCTGGGACATCGCCACTGCTACACAAAATGACATCTTCGTTGGGCATAGAGGCGGCATCTACGACTTAGTCTTCAGTCCCGATGGAAAAACACTCGTCAGTGCCAGCCACGACCAAAAGGTCTGTCTGTGGGATACCGCAACTGGCTATCAACAAGCAACACTGACGTGGCAGAAGACAAACAGCTATTCAACCTCAAACCTTGCATTCAGTGCCGATGGCGAAACACTCGCCATCGCGGATCGGACGGGGATCCGTTTGTGCGATGCCAAGAGTAGACCTTATAAAGTCAGACGGACGATCTATACACCCGTTCAAAGTTTCGCGTTCAGTTTAGATGGAAAAACACTCGCCGGTGGAACGACAGAGGGTCGCGTCATACTATGGGATGCTATCAGCGGTGAGGAGAAAGCGACCCTCACAGGACATACGGAATGGGTCGGTAGTGTCGCCTTTAGCCCTGATGGAGAAACGCTCGCAAGCACCGGTTGGCATCAGGATAGAACAATCCGTTTATGGGATGTCGCCACGGGTTCGCATAAATTGACCCTCACAGGACACACAGAACGCATCTCAAGCCTTGGCTTCAGTCCAGACGGCAAGATGCTCGCGAGTGGCAGCGACGATGGCACAATATTGCTTTGGGAGTATCCACTGGCGCAGCTAACTCCAGGAGCACCCACGCGCTTGGCAAACGATACCAACGCCGATCAGATGTTAAACGCTGTGTTGCAGAACTATCCAAATCCATTCAATCCAGAGACGTGGATTCCATACCAACTCGCAGAACCTGCTGAAGTTACCGTGCGTATCTATACGGCAAATGGAACCTTGATTCGTACTTTAGCAGTTGGACACCGTTCAGCTGGCACCTACCAACACCGACACAATGCTGTTTATTGGGATGGGAAAAATGAGATGGGTGAACCTGTTTCAAGTGGTGTCTATTTCTATCTCCTTACCGCAGGCGAGTTCAATGCAACGCGGAAAATGGTGATACGGAAATAGGAACGGAATTGTTTGACTTTTTTTGATTAGCTCTGAAAACAGCACACTCTTATAACAATGCCTCAGTCAACTCCGTAAAATCGCGTACTGTTACATCGGGTTGATACGGCGTATCCTCGTAAGGGAGTTTATAGCGATTAACAAACGCACCGCCATAGCCGCACGCCCGCGCCCCCATGATGTCAAACGAATTCGCTGAGACCATGAGACACTCGTTGACTTCAAGCTCTAACTGCCCTGCTGCGGCACGATAGACTGCTGGATGCGGTTTAAACGCACCGACCGATGTAACAGAGATGACAGCGTCAAAATCCCACGCAACTCGCTCTCTAACAAGATAATCCAAAAACGACGGGTCCCCGTTGGATAAAACGACCAACCGATACCGAGATTGAAGCTGTGAGAGCGCAGCCAAAACTTCTGGAAAAGGGGAAAGCTGCTGCCAACCCTGCATAAACTTTTGCACTGTATCGGATGAGGCATGAATACCGTTGCGTCTCAGCGTGTAGTGTAACGCGCGTCGCACTGTCTCCAGATAGCCGCTATGTCCGAGCATCATGATCGTATCCTGATACTGCTCAATTCGCTGTCGGTAACGCCACTGCGCCCAAAATTCGTCTGCTGATACATCGACTGCAGCGTGGGCCTCCAGTGATTCACCGATGAACGGCGTAAGACTGCCACCCAAATCCAAAACTGTGCCGAATAGGTCAAAGGTAAGTACTTTCGTCTCTGTGAAATTTGCCATAGTAGTTTTCAGTTATCAGTTTTCAGTTATCGGTTAAGAGTTGCTTGTGGCAGACGAAAGGAACACAACCGTCACACACTGATAACCGACAACCGATAACTATTTAAAATCTGCTATCCTAACTCAACTGTCCGTCCGGTTGCCATCGCTTCAAAGGCGGCATCAATGACACGCATCTGATTCACGCAGCTTTCGGGTGAGATACGATGCGGTTTACCCGTCGCTAAAACTTCGCACATGTGCTCCAATTGTAATGCGAACTGGAAACACGGTTCAAAATCGATAACTTCTCTGCCCTCTCGTGTCGTCATCTCAATATTGACGGCTGAGTTTTCGTTGTTCCAGGCTCTATCAATTCTCAGCATACCACCCAGTCCAGCCATTTCGGCGTACTGTCCACCAGCACAATTAAAACCGGTAGAAATCTGGGCAACCCGTTCACCGGGAAATACTAACAGTAGGTAGGAGCCATCGTCCACTTCCAATCCAGCTTGAGACATTCCTGATACCCGAATTGGTTCAGCCCCAAACATGAATCGGGCATGGTGGATATTATAACACGCCAAATCGTAGATACTACCACCACCCTTTGCTTTATTAAACCGCCAATTCGCTTCAGGTTTACGTGTCTCGGGTCCGCCGCCGCCACCACCGGTGCAGAAGGTGCTGCGAAGTACCTTAAACTCGCCGATTGCCCCCGAATCAATGAGTTCTTTCGCCTTGAGGTGCATCGGATGGTGTCGAAATTTGAACGCTTCCGCCACGATAACGCCGTTCTCTTGAGCTGCACCGACAAACGCTTCCGCCTCCGCTGCCGTTGATGTGAACGGCTTTTCACACAAAATCGCTTTGACTTGGCGGGATTCAGAAAGCTGGATACCGACCTCAGCATGGAACGCGCCCCACGTACAGATAACCGCGATGTCCAAATCCTCAGCATCTAACATCTCTTCCAGAGAGAGATACTGGTTCTCAGGTGCCACATCAAACCGCTCCCCGAAATGGGTTAGTGCATTTTCCGACACATCACAGATCGCTGCCAATTTAGCACTCGGTGCTTGCTGACATGCGCTACCGTGTGCGTTCGCAATTCCCCCGGTTCCGACGAGTCCAACACGGTAAGGAGTATTCGTTGCCATAAATAGTTCCTTTCTTCTGTTAGGTTGCTGTTAACGGATAACCGTTTTCAACGATTGCTTTTTTTAGAAACTCAAACTCGTAGTGCGGTAACGACGCACCTTGACTCAATTCCGCGAGGTCTTTTTTCCAGCGCGCCACTGCGTCTGTACGGACGATGATCCTACCCAATGGTATATCTAAGAATGCCTCAAGTGCCTTGAGTATCCGTTCCTGATCTAACACGAAATCCTCAAAGCGAATTTGGATAACATTTTTAGGCATCGGTGTCGCTTGCATGAGTTTATATTGATAGATCCAAGAAATCGCGCGCCTCTCATAGATGTCATCCGTTTCAGGGTACACAACGCCAAAATCCCGAAGGTCATCCGTTTTGTGGCTGCCCCGAATACAATCCCGCGGGTCGCGAATCCAGTGGATGTACTTTATCTCAGGAAACATCCGGATGATCCATGGGTAAACGAGCGTCGTCTCTGGGATTTTCCAACCTTTATGCGGAGCAGAGTTCTGTAACACATCTGCTAAGTAGGTATTAATGAGCCGTTCAAACTCTGGGTCAATCGGCATCGTAAATAGGGGATCAAAATCCCATGAGAGTCCACCGTCCCATTTGACATATTGCGCCATGACTCGGCAGGCATCATACATTGCATGCGGAGGGATCTTATCGCCAGAAGGGTTAATCTGGCTCCCCATGAAAACGCCACTGGCGTATAATGTATGCGAAATGGCGCGCGTCCCAGAATGACCGCGTCCAATCACTGTAATTAAGTTTTCCATAGTGGTTTACGTGCGCAATAAAAATTACTTGTTTATGCCAAAAGTTTTATTTTAACAGCGCAATAAGGGCAATGATAACGGCTCCGACAGCGGTGGCAGTCGTGATAATTTGCCAGACGCTTGCTTTACCCTCTTGAGTGCCTTCAAGTTTGCCTTTTATCCACGCAACATCGGTTTCAAGATTGCCAAGCCGTTTGTTGACATCCTCAAACTGTCGTTGGATCTGCTCAAAGCCTTCTTTCATTAATTTGGAGAGTTCATCTATCGTCATGGCTCTACCCTTTTTTCTGTGAGTTTTACTTTACAAAATTTTGGTCTAAATAAACGGTGGCAC
>VYCT01000158.1:0-7955 GCA_009843785.1 Candidatus Poribacteria bacterium
ATCATAGTCAATATACTGAACTTTTCCTATATGTATTTTTTCATCAGTTATGAAACTTTCTACAAAAGAAGTGAAATTAGTTTTGATAGCGATACCGCTGTTTGCGCTTGCATAAATTTTCCACATCGCTTCTGATTCGTGACTACTTTCATGCCAACAACTGATCAACGTAAAACGACGTAGTTCTCTCCTCAGGTGTTCATGTATTAATATTTCCTTATCAGAGAGCCTCGATTTTAAACTTGTATAACGTCCCTCTATGTTGCTTATAGGGATGGCCCCCTCAAAAGGATCGCCTAACTTGTCTGCTCGAGCGAAAAACAAAGCACGCCTTTCCAAAAGCGAGACGAATTTCGTGAAATCCATATACCTCCACAAAATCGCGTCTGCTGGAGGCGGATTGTGAAATTGCCGAGCATTAGTATTCAAATCAGTCATGAGACCTCACTTGTCGCGTTTCTAAATCTCAGATGGATGGGCGGAAGAAAGGTATTAACGCGGAGGGTGCGACCATTTGGCGTGTCCGCTGTAGACCATGATTGCATTTACAAACACGTGGTCTGGATATCGCCATACATCGGCGACTACGCGATCGTGAGAAATACCGACTGGCTTGAATGTGACCTGTTTTCCTTCCAGAAATTGTTTCAGATAGCGGATAGCCTTTTCACCTTGAGGCGTACCGATTTCCGGAACATCTATATTCTTTAAGCGAATTTTGCGAAACATATTTGGATGGCTCAACCGTTCCGTAGGAGTTTCAGCGGGAAGGGGGGCTCCTATCAACCGTTCCATCGGAGTCTGTAGCGCGGCTCGCCGAGAAATTTCAGGACTAACCTCAAGCGTATCTCCATCAATGACTCTTGTCACAATATGAGTTTGCATTTGCCTGCCGCGCCGCGGTTCCTTGTCGTTTTGCTTTGAGGCTTCCTGATCAAGTTGCTGCAGTTGGTTCTCAACAAAGTCTGTGAGGTTATTATTGCCCGGACGTTTTGCTAATTCTAAAGCTTTCTGAAAATCTGATCTTGCTTTATTAATCCTGCCTAAGTGAGCTTCCAGTATACCCCTATAAGCATAAGCTTCTGCATAGTCAGGTTTTATGCGAATTGCTTCGGTGTAATCAGCGAGAGCTTCATCGTGCTGGCCTAATTCACTCCGTAAAATACCGCGAATATTATATGCTTCTTCGACGAAGTCTGGCTTTAACTCAATTACCTTATCATAGTCCGATACTGCGGCATCATATTCACCCAAGCGGGCATTCGCTGAGGCTCGAAGGCAGTAAACTTGAGAGGAATTAAGACCCAACGCAATTGCTTTATCAAAATCAGCGATTGCAGACTCGTGGCGATCAAGCTTAGACTTCGCTATTCCTCGATTGTAATAGGCACTTGCAAAATTGTGGTTCAATTCTATCGCTTTGTTAAAGTTACTTATTGCTTCCGTATGTTGCTTGAGATCGTACCGCGCAATTCCCAAATTGTAAGATGCCTCCCAAAAATCAGACTTCAACATAATTGCTAGGTCATAAGCGGGAATAGCTTTTTCTGTCCGATTCCCATGATAAAGAAGGTAACCAATTGAAAAAAAAGCATGCGCAGCGAGTTCAATGTCACTCAGTTTAGGAATGTTTGAAGCAGGCTGCTTGCTTTTATGAGTTGTTTCTATAGGTGCTTCCTCTGCTAACTCTGGAAACAGTTCTGTGAGTTCTGGAACGTATTTATCCTCATAATTATCAATGAGTTGACGAACAAATGCCATTAAGGGGCGCAAAGGATGCTTCTCACTTTCGCCTACCGCACCCACTAACTCTACAAGCAACGCATGCGCCCAGTCATAATCGTTTTCGGTCAATTCAGGTACGCTGTGATTTTCGTCACGACGCATAAACCCGATTAACTTATCTAACACTCCAACAAGCCAATGATAATCGTTTTCAGCGTAGAACGGGAGCACGGCAGGTTGTGAAGTTGGTGTCTGTAACAGTTTAGCGTTGTCCAACAATTGGGGCATACTCGATATTTCCAAAGCCTTAGACGGTAATACCACTTTAGGCAAAAAAGTTTGTGTGCCTGTCAACATCTTTTACTCCTTCCATCTGCCTTTATCGTATTCTGCATGTGTTAGAATCTTATTGATTGTGACTGTCTGTTCGTTTGCGGCATATTGTATAGAGGCCATAAGACGGACATTGTTACCACCAATGTTAAAAACTGTCCATATTTCATCTTTGGGTGGCTGGTTGAATCTGCTTTTACGTACTTTTACCTGATTCGCGTACGGAAAAATTTTGAGCAAATCAGCAAATGAAGTGAAAGTTTCTTGACGCACAAGGTTATACCATTTCTAAATGATGATATAGCATTAGCGGTTTTCAAGAAATGTGTAGTTATGTAGAACAAACTAAAAGTTTATTCTACGTAAAGAAACATTTATTAACAGAAATGGTATTATACCAGCGATTAAGGGCAGATCTGTCATTCGGGTGTTTCTGGGCAAATTTGTTTAGTACATTTCGTCCGGTGATGCGCATTAGGTATTACAGAAGATGCCTGTTCCTTGATTGTTTACGTCAGGTTATTGCCTAAGTAGTATACCATATAGGGACCGAGCTGTCAAAAATAATTTATCTCGAAAATTCATGCCCTACATCTTTACACCGATGTCCAATGCCGATAACCTATTAACAATCCCCACCGTCTCCAAACTCACACTGATAACCTTCCGAATCAAATCCACAATATATGCCTCATCATCCGCGCGATTTGGGTTGTTCACGATGCCGCTCCGTCTATCTGTCTTCACACGATACTGATCTACCACCCACTCCAATGCTGCACGGTTCCCTAACCGATATTGAAACGCCTCGGCGGGGATACCCGCTAATGTCAAGAAATCGTTGTATTTTATCTGTGTCTTGTCTTTAGAGAATTTCATCTGCTCTACACCCCAATCCAAGGGCATATCGGGTGCTTCAATCAGGTCTAACTTATACTGGGGTTGGTCTTCATAGTGGACGTGGATGTCTGCCAACCGTCTGCCAGTCGCGACGAATTCCCAAAACTTGGGTGCATAAGGTATATGCGGCAAATCTCGTTTAAGGTTCACCTGATACCGCTCGCGATACTCAGGATGATGCAGGAGTGCGTATGTATAATGGAAAATGTCCCACTTGGTGATTTTATCGTCTTTGTAATGCTCCGTGAATTGCGTTAGTGCCCAATCTGTAATGTTCTCTCGTCGGTTTGTGCCATCTTCATCATAGATGTAGAACGGAAAGCATTGGTTGGCATCAATGGTGATAAAGACAGTATGCGGAATAACGTTTGTGATATAGCACCAAAAATCTGTACGTCCACCCCTATTTGGAACACAGATTACCCGATTCTCTGCTTCAGTTTCAGGTGTGGGGAAAATTGATGGGAATACGTACACCCTCTCTGCCATGAATCTGTCGAAGTAGAGACAGGACTTTGTGAACGGGCGGTAGAGCATCTGTCGTATTCTTTCGGGAGCGAATTCTGCAATGTATCCACTTATCAATTTCTGTTTTAAACCTGAACTCCAACTGATTTTCTCGTTGTCATACGCCACAAAATCATCAACATTCTGGGTTTCCGTTTGCTGCTGCCATTTGAGTGCTTGCGTATTGTAAACGTCTATCATTCGCATAACATTGTCACTAAGGACATCTCGGTCAAAGTTGATTGCCCAAGCATCGCGATTTGTCTTAACACCGCTACTGAATTGGTGGAAAATCACACCCGAAACCTCACCCTTTGCTGCTTTTGCTTGCTTACTCCCTATCGGCACAAAGGTTTCAAAATCCTCGCGCAGTCCTTCAGTGAGCCACGTGTGTCGCGCGTCAGGTTGAATAGCATCCCAGTTGACGTTACCGATGTGTTCGCGCGCGTCCAAAAATTCAAACGTTGCTTCTTTAGACATCTCCGCGGTTTCACTGTTGTAAAAAATCTGCGCAGGCTTTGATGGGTGTTGATGCTTTTTCACGAATAGGTTAATGCTCACGCCGACCTGAATGTCAAAAACATTGGCATCCCCGGCGTGACCTTTGCGGACGTTGCCACCTAAATCTAACAGATAAATCTTATCACACGCATCGGATAGATGTTTCCGCATCCCATCGAACGCCTGACCATCGATAAAGTTGTGATTCGTCACAAAGGCGACAATCCCGTCTGTTTCAATCCGGTTCAATGCCCAGTGGATTGCTTTGACGTAGGGATCATAGAGCGCGGTTTTGTTCGTTGCTTTGGAGGCTTCGGCGTATGTTTCCTGTATCTGTCTGTCTAATTCAGGATACTTGCGGTTCTTGTTGGCATCGTTCTCATCCATCTGTCGCGCATTGTAGGGCGGGTTGCCAATCACGACAAACATCCCTGTCTGTTTCTGCCGTTCAACCCGTCGTGTATTCTCTGGGGCGAACATAGATAACTGCCGCTCTGCCGTCAAATCAAATGTATCCACAAGGCAGAGATTATCGAAAGGTTGATACCGATTTGTAGCGACATAAAACTCATGCTCAATGTTCATACTCGCAATATAATAGGGCATCAACAACACTTCGTTGCAGTGGAGTTCATCGCTGTATTTCGCCTTGAGCGCGGTTTTATCAATTGCTTGTATGAGCCGCACGATGAAGTTACCAGTGCCAACGAACGGATCGATGATGTGAACCCCTGTATCCGAGAGTGAACGTCCAAATTCAGTTGCCAGCAGATGGGAAACGCTTTTCACCATGAAATTAACGATCGGCTGCGGCGTGTAGACGATACCGTGCGTGTCAGCGACCTTGACGGAGAAGCCTTGAAAAAACTGCTCGTAGACAGTGTTGAGAAAGTGTTGCTTCTGTGAGAAGTCTATAAAAGTTGCAGCGGCGCGTTGAATTGCCTTGTAGAAGGGGGCGAGTTCTCGGAGGAATTCGGCGCGGTTATAGGCGTGCTCTGCCAGTGCGTCAATCACATTTTCAATTTCGCGTGCGATGATATTTCGGCGTGTAAAATCACGATTGTCAAAGACGCTGGAGAAAATTTCCTCTGTCAAGAGGTGTTGGATGAGCATCTCCTCCACGGCAGCTTTAGCGAGATTCGGGTTAATCGCTTCCTGACAGTGGCGGTGGAAGTCGGTAAATGCCTCCTGAAACTGGGCGTTGGTGTCCTCTTCCTTTTTGATCAGGGCTGCGGCGCGTTTGCCGAGTGCTGGCACTTTGTCCTTGAATTCAACGACTGCGCGTTCCCAGTCGGCAATGTCTGCCTGTTCATAACGGAAAAAGGTGTGAAGGGCACGTATCAGCGCGTCCGGTTCGGTGATGTCTACATCCAGAACCTCTTGCCTATCTTGGTAGAGGATCGCGCGTTCTTGGGTCGTGAAGAGGATATTGTCTTGTGGATAGCCTACGTCAAATTTCTGTCTAACGGCAGTGGCAAGATTATCGTGGAGGTCTTTCGCCTCCCAGTAGCCGCGCGGCAAACCGAAGTTGTTATCCGTGAGCATACCGTCAACGTAAATGGTTGTCCCTTGCAGTGTTTGGAGCGGTTTCTCACAGATAAGCGTTAGATTGTTTTGCCGGGCGTAATGTTGAAGGAGCGTTGCAAAGGCGAGTCGGACCTCGGTTTCGTTTGTTGCGCCGAGTTTTTCGTATTGTTTGAGTTCTGTGTAAAAGGCTTGTATCGCTTTATGTGTTGGTTTGATGTTCCGCACGCTTTCGTTGAACTCCTGATTTATAGGTCAAATAGGAATGGATTGTTTGCATCGTAATAGTATGCGGGTTCCTCTACGGAGACCTTGCTATCCTTTGTCAAACGGACAGGTGCGGAGTATTGTTCAATGACCCCTTTTTGCGCAAGCCATTCGCATGCTAATCCAAAGCCGAGTTGACGCTTGCCGAAATGCGTATAGATGTCGGTTATCGTGCGCTCGTCACCGGATTCCTCAAAGAAATCGAGCAGCGGTTTGAATAACGTCTGTAGGTTATCCTCTAAATACTGGTTGATCTGTTCAATGACCTCGCCAAGCATCGCCTCATCTTTCGGTTTGTCTATCAGGTCCGTGAAAACGGCTTTGAAAAAGTCTGGATTGTGCTTAAGTGCTTGATAGATAGCCTTTCGTCTCGGCGTTTCACCGTGCATGAGGACTTCAATGCGTGCCAATTCTCTGACAAGGTAGGTTATGTAGAGAAACGTATAATCCATATCGTGCTTGAGGTGGAACCACTTTTCAGTTTTCGCGAGTGCGGCAGTCGCTTCGGCGGCAGCGTTGAGGAGTTGGGAGTGCATATCCCGTTCACTGACCTGCAGATAGGAAGGATCCCCTATCGGGAAATTTGCATCCCCGTCTACAGAAAACAGACTATCCTTGGAAAAGAGGAGACGACTATCAGCGAGGATCGAATGGAGCGTGCTGCCCTGTAGCGTGCTGTCCAACATTTTTCTGTAAGCACTGCGGGTATGGAGTTGGACAAGGATGGGTACCCCTTCTTCAATTAATTGATACTGTTTGTGTTTGAACTTCGTGCCGTCACGGAGAATCAAGGTGATATGAACAGCCGTCTTCTCCCAGATATTGTCTTCGGCGAGGTTGTTGGTAAGAATTGCTGCGAGGATGTACATATCCTGCTCAAGTGTGTCCGATATACGCTCTACTGCGCGGTGGATTTGTGCGTGGATATCCGCTTTCAACTGCGATTGAGAGGGATCGCGAGCAGAACTTGCTCCTACAGTGCCATCGTAATAGTAGGCGGGTTCTTCCACGGCGATTTGACTTTTTGCTGTGAGTTTTAGTGGCACCGCAACCTGTCTGATGATGCCTTTCCATACCAACCATTGGCACACCAGATTAAGCGATTCTTCACCCTCATCATGTAATCCGCGGCCTAAGTCTGCGTTCAACTCGGTGACTGCGCGCGGTGCTTTTTGCTCAGCGAGATAGTCGAGAACGGGTTGAAAAATAAATTGGCGTTCATCAAGGTAGTCGTGAATTGCATCAAGCGCGTCCTGAATGACGATCTCGTTCTTTTCGCAGTTGATTAGGTCTGTATAGACACGCTTAAAGAAATCCGGGTTGTAGCGGCGCGCGGGTTGAATCACCTCGCGTGCGGGGATTTCATTGTTCAGGAGTACCTCTATCCGTGCTAACCCTTGCACGACATTCAGGAGCGAGAGAAAAGATGTCAAAATGTCTTTATTAACGTAAAATTGCTTTTCGGCGTAGATGAGGCCTGGCAAAGTATTGGTGATGACATTGAGCAGTTGAAATTGTTTATCGCGTTCGCCGATGTTATCGCGGTTTGCATTCTTATCATACCACTCTTGGATGGAGTCATCGCGTGAAAAAAGCAGCGTGCTGTGTGAGAAATAGGAGTGCATGAAAGACCCTTGTTGCGCACTCTCAATATTCTGCTTAAAAGCGTTCCGCGGCGTTATGCTGGCGTGGATGTTTACGCCGTTTTCAATGAGTGAAAAGAAAGATTGCGTCGGACGAATTGCATCTCTGCCGATAAGTTCAACATCAAGGTCCGATTTCTCCCATACCTGTGCATAAGAAAAACTGCCCGCAACAATCGCTGCGAGGACATAGGGGTCCTTTTGAACTTTTTCGACAAGGGCATCTACCGCTTCTCGGTACTGCTGTTCGATAACGTCTTGGGATTGCATTGGAGCCTCCTATTTTGATGGAACTTGAAGCCGAATTTTGCTGTAAAAATAGGGAACTTTCTGTTAAGAATTATACTATAAATCTGTTAAGAGTGCAAATTAATTTCTTGGGTAGGTCCGGTGCGGTTGCAAACCGAACCTACCGGGCCTGGGGGGCAAAATTGGGCGAAAAAACCGAAAACTAAATGGTCCTAAGTTTATAGTGCCCTCTAAAAATCATAAGACACATTTTGGCAGTCGGACGAGGGGACCTCGCCCCTACGAACCGTCCTCTGTGAAAGATAA
>VYCT01000158.1:7965-56579 GCA_009843785.1 Candidatus Poribacteria bacterium
TTGGCAGTCGGACGAGGGGACCTCGCCCCTACGAACCGTCCTCTGTGAAAGATAAGGTGTCTATTTATACTAAACTTTGGACAGTTTTAAGACGATATACATATCGCCCCTACGGGGCTTAGGACTTGGTAGGTATGCCGTTTCTATAGACATTTCGTCCCTACGGGACTGACCTTTGGTGCAGTAGAGTTTATTTTTCTGCGAGTTTGGTTTGTGTAAGGAACCTTGAAAAAATCAGAGATGCTTTGAAAATCGGGCATGAATCTAACCGAAATTGTCCAAACTTTAGTATTTATAGTGCCCTCTAAAAATCATAAGACACATTTTGGCAGTCGGACGAGGGGACCTCGCCCCTACGAACCGTCCTCTGTGAAAGATAAAGTGTCTATTTAATTGTTGGTTTCACTATAAATAACGGTTTTCTTGAAATAATTTTCGACTTGCGTTAGTATGTACGGCAAGTACTACTTCATAAGCAAATGGAGGAACGTGGGATGAAATGGCTAAAATATGGGTGGTTTGCGATGATAGCGATGCTAATCAGCATACCTGTTGTCTTCGCAGCCCATGAGGAAGATAAAGGGCCCGAGAAATTCGGACGTTACGAATTCAAGGAACAAGACATTGCAGCAGCAACGGATGAATGTGATGCTGGTGGAGCGTCGGGGCCTGAATTCGTGCCGACCGTCCGAGACAATGAACCGAATTTGGCACTCCTCAAGGATGCGAAACCAGAAGCTTCCTCACAGTTAGAAGGGTGGTGTCCGCGTAGACACTGCGTAGAATACCTCAACGACGGTTTTTACAACAACTGTCGGAGTTGGATTATCGGTCCAATACCGGGGTGGGCACAAATTGACATGGGTGATGTCGCGAATGTGAACCGTATCTATTTCGCGAGCGATCATGCACAAGATTTCCAGGACCGGACAACGGCTGATTTTGATATTCTCGTTGCAACTACGAAAGCGGATCCCAATTCCGAAGCGAACACGTGGACGAAGGTCTATACGCACAAGGGAGATCCTATTAGCGAGACAACTGAGTTCACCTTCAAAGATGTAGAAGCCCGGTGGTTGCGCCTCCATATTCGCGCGAACGGTGGCGCGCGTGTTGATGAAATCGAGATTTATGGTGGACGTGATCCGATGGCTGTTGAGCCGGACGCGAAACTTACCACGACATGGGCAGAGATAAAAACAGAGTAAGATTGCTATCTGTAGGCGAGGTTTAAAACCTCGCCTACAACAAACAAGGTAGAGAAAGAAATTGCAATATGTCCGCATGAAAACTTCCATAGGGCAGGTAACTCTTATTGTTGTACTGACGCTGTGTGTCAGCATCAGTTATGCTGAGATCTTATTTCACGACGATTTTGAGCGTCAAGAAATTGACCGCGCTCAATGGGCACCGCAAGTGAGTTGGGGACTTAAGGAGAATGACACGCGACATGATGTGCTTGATAGAAGAGTGCTCGACGTTTGGGGCGGCGGTGCGGGGTTGACGCTTACCGATTTCCCCGAAGAATTCGACTACTACGCTGATTTCAATGCAAAAAATGGCGGTTCGTTGGGGTTCGTTTTCCACGCGAGGAACGACAAATACTTCTATATGCACGATATCTCAACTGCTGGTTCTAAGCACGCACCACAACACATCGGATGGCATATAAACCTTGAGAACAATTGGTCCGTCGAAACAACGCCTTTCGCAGATGAAAGAAAACGTAGGCAGAATGTTTGGTACCGCGTCAAGTTTGAAGTGCGCAAGAACTACAAGTTTAAGGCATACCTCGGTAAAGTTGGCGCGAAATGGAATAGTCTTGTTTTTGTCGGAGAATGGATTGATAGTGAGGAGAGATACGAAAAGGGTAAAATCGGTTTCTACGCGCGAGGCGGTAATCGGGGCGCGGCCGCCCATCACGCGCAATTAGATAATATTTTTGTCACCACCCCGGGATTTAACATCTTTCCTGTTGAATCCAGAGGCAAACTCGCGGTAACGTGGGGAAACCTTAAAACACAATGAACTCTCAAAAACGATTGACAATAGGCATTATCGGTTCTGGCAATATGGGCAGACATCATCAGAGAATAGCAACCGAGTACGGCGCAAGCGTCGTTGCGGTCCATGACGTGCAACTTGAGGCAGCACGCGAACTCGCAACGCATACTGACGGAGCACTCGCCACTACCGATTTAGATGCTTTTTTCGATATAGAAATGGATGGAGTGGTTATCACAACACCACCCCCTATTCGCTTTGAACCTATTCAGATGGCGTGCGATCGCGGTATTTCCGTCATGGTCGAGAAACCGCCTGCGCTGAATATGATTGAAGGTAGAAAGTGCCTTGAAGCCATTGAGAAAGCAGGTATCATCGCCGCCGTGGGATTCCAACTCCGCTATCATCCGCTCTATGAACGGTTGAAGGCGTTAATCGCTTCGGAGACGGTACACCTCGTCCGGACGGTCTGCACCGTCAATTATTACCTTAGCTTCAGCATGGCACCATGGTTCTTGCAGTATGAAATAAGTGGGGGGCCCTTGCCTGAACAGGCGGTGCATGTATTGGATTGTGCGCGGTTTGTTATGGGAAACCCGAAACCCGTGCAAGCACATGCTTTGGCTACTAAAAATATGGCACTGGAACGGACCGAATTTGATGCGGAAAACGCTATTCAGATGACTTACCAGTTGGATAACGGCGTTTTCGGAACACACATGAATCACTGCGGCACAGAAGGATTTACTTTCGAGGTTGAAGTCGTCGGACCGCATTTGCGACTACACGCACACATGACAGATAACACTATTCGCGGGTACCTTAACGGTGAAACTGTTAATGAACCGGCAGTCTCCGAAAACAGTTTAGGCTTAGACAAAACTGAGGCGTGGCTGCGCGCCATTGAAACTGGTGACAGGACACTCATCCGCTCGCCTTTTGCGGATGGCGTGCAGACACTCGCCTTAATTGATGCCGCGGTCCAGAGCCGCGACACTGGTAGATTTATTAATGTGGAAGAATTGAGTTAGAAAAGCGGATAGACGGGTAAGCACTTGAAGTTTTCAATCCACTTCATCGAACCGCAAGGAAAATTAAAAAAATGGTAGATTGGATTTATTTTCGGAATAGCTGAAACTCATGCAAAAAAGTGCAAGAGTTTCTTGACACACATAATGTACAAGCAGAAAACCGTACGGACGCTCGAAAAGAGAAAATGGATGCTGAAACGGTATGGGCTTTAATGGGCGATGCGAAGCAGATTGTTGTCGCGAAAGGGAAGCGCGTTGAAACTTTCGTGCCGTCTGATGACACACAAGCACCGATTTTGAAAGCGGTCCTCGGTCGTAGCGGTAGCCTGCGCGCACCGACAGTCCAGAGTGGAGATGTCTTTTTTGTCGGCTACAATGTAGCACTCTATGAGAACCCACCGTTTGTCTAAATCCAACGAGGACGAAAACTGATGGCAACCATTGAAAAAATTTTGATTACGGGTGCAAGCGGATATTTAGCGCAATTTATTATTGACCGGTTGTACGGCACGTATGAACTGACGCTGACTGACATCGTTGAACTGGATCAGGTGCCTGCAAACACGACCTTTATCAAGGCGGATGTGACAAACGCTTCTGAGATTGAGGCAGCGTGTGCCGAGCAGGATGCGGTTGTGCATCTCGTTGCCTTGGTACGAGGACGGTCTGATAAACCTGCTTCGTTATTTGCGGATGTGATGGTGAAGGGTACATGGAATGTCGCTGAAGCCTGCGTCCGACAAGGTGTACGGAAACTTGTGAACATATCAAGTATATCGACGTGTCCTCCGGCTCCCGGCGTAAAATTGCCGTACGAGGTCGGTGATGATTTTCGGTTTGGCTCTGGAGATCTCTACTATGCGCTTGCGAAGTACCTCGGAGAGCGGATCGGCGCAGCCTACCATCAGGCACACGGATTAGATGTAATTCATGTCCGTCCTGGGGTTATCGCTGGCGATGGACAAAACCCCGGTCCAGCAGCCCCTGATGTTGTAACGGATCCTTGGTTCGTTTATGTGGATCCGAGAGATGTCGCGCTGTGTGTCGCCCGCGCACTTGAGACGGAAACGGTAAAATATGGGGCTTATAACGCCGTTGCTGGACGTACGGATTCCCGTTTTTCGTGGCAACAGGCAGCAGATGATTTAGGATATTCTCCAGAGCACAACTGGCCAGATATCCCCGGCGGCGAGACGTAAAGATGCTTATGACCTCTGAAAACAATGAACCTCAATCAGAAACTACCGAACTGCGTGAGCAAATCGCCGCCCTTGATGCTGAACTCACTGAAGATTTTAAAGCCCAATTCTCGGTAGCCCCATTTCTATCTCGGAAAATCGTCAGTTTTCAAGGAAATAAAGACAAACCCGCCTATGGTTGGTATAAATACAAAGAAGCCTTCTCAGCAAGCCTTGTTGAATATTTCCTCGGTAGTTACGACGGACAAATATCAGGAAAGGTGCTTGATCCGTTTGCTGGGATAGGCACAACCCTGTTTGCGGCGAGTTCGCAAGGCATCCCTGCTGATGGTATAGAATTGTTGCCTATCGGTCAAGAGATTATTCATGCCCGTCTTTTGTCGGAAAGAGAAATGTCATCGGATGATCTCGCTACACTTGAGTATTGGATAACCGCTCTCCCTTGGAAGGAATGCCCAGAAAGAGTGTCATTCAGTACAATCCGAATCACAGAGAACGCTTATCCACAAGAAACAATAGAGGCGATTGAGAGGTACAGAGGTGCACTTCAACGAGAAAACGAGAAAATTCAGGCAATCTTGCGTCTTGCACTCCTCTGTGTTTTAGAGAGTATCAGTTACACCCGAAAAGATGGGCAATATCTGCGTTGGGATGCTCGCTCAGGTAAAAGGCGACCTGGTACAAAGGCTTTCGACAAAGGTGAAATTCTCGCTTTTGATGCTGCCATAACTGCCAAACTCAAGGAAATTTTATCGGATGTCCGCGATGTTGATATGCCTGTAACACTGTTCCCTGTTAATCGGGCAGTTGAGGATATTCAGTTATTTGAAGGTTCATGTCTTGAAATTCTGCCGACGCTTGAAGCAGCTGCCTACGGGGCAGTTATGACCTCGCCACCTTATTGCAACCGCTACGATTACACGCGGACTTATGCCCTTGAACTGGCGATGTTAGACTTGACCCAGGCAGAAGTTTCTAACCTACGGCAAGAAATGCTCAGTTGTACTGTGGAAAATCGAGAGAAAGATTTATTGAAAATTTGTCCACAGTGGACCCCTTTTATAGAGGCAGCCAACCAGCAAAAGTTACTACAAACAATATATACCTATCTTGATCACGAGAAGGCATCTGGTGCTTTAAACAATAACGGGATTCCGAGAATGGTTCGCGGATATTTCTCTGAAATGGCGTGCGTTATCGGTGAATGCGCCCGCGTTCTAAAACCCAATGCCCGTCTTTTCATGGTAAACGATAATGTACGCTATGCAGGGGTGAGCATCTCCCTAGACACGATTTTATCCGACATCGCACAGTCCCTCGGTTTTGAGGTAGAAAATATCCTTGTTGTTCCCGGTAAAAAAGGAAATAGCAGTCAACAAATGGGGACGTATGGACGTGTGCCACTTCGGAAATGCGTGTATGTCTGGAGAAAAAAGTAGTGCTATATCTTAGAAACCATAAGGGTCAATTTAAAAAAATCAGGACTTATGCAATTTTGACGATATGACGCTCCGTTAGACGGTAAACTGTCCAGAAACACAGACGTTCTCACGGCACAACCTAACAGGTTTGCGGCGTACTCGCCCAGATGCGACGTGCATCATGCTACCAAAGAGCGATCTGCGTAAGTTCTAAAAACAACCGCTACGGCCCCAGGACCTGTAGGTTCGGTTTCCTAACCGAACCGGATCCTACGCGAAAACCTTGAAAACTTCAAAAACCTCTTTAGTCCTGTAGGTTGGGTTGCACGGATCCCACCCAAAACGTGAAAATTATAGAAAAACATAACTTTTTCCAGAGACACCGCATTCACCAGAGACCAAGTGAAACCCAACGCTTTTGATGTGAAGTTACCGGGACGCTGACTGTGTAGTTTCACTATGTTCTTGAATGCCTACAGTAGAAAACTATTGCCTTTCAGGTGTGTTTGGCATATCAATATCCAACTTCTCAACGCCGTTCAACCCAACCTACGGGATTTGAAAATCATCGGGTCTGGACAGGTTGACTTTGGCTAAATTGACACCTATGGATTTTCAGAAGGTTTTTTATGCTATTCTTGGTAGGTTTGTGCTATTGATTGATGCATTTTTTGGCATTGCGTCATGCAAAACATACATATTCGGACATTAATTCATTTTTTGTTGCACATATTTTGTATAGGTGTTAAAATATATCTGACGTTAAGAAAATTCACGGTCTCGCGTGGATTACGTCAGGGCAGCTTCCTAATTTCTTAGGTGCGCCGCAGGTACTACGAATACCCGCGACGCTTCAGCACTGCCATAGTACGAGTATGACAGCGCTGGTTTCTATTGTATCACAGTGGACGCTTTGTGTGTGAGATTAATGGGAACCAGCACCCTATAGGGAAGGTTGCCGAATACCTTTCTATTCCCTCGCGATGCGCGCATCAGCGCACCCACCCCTATAGTCCTGTCATTTTTCTTAGACCCAGAGAAAAGGGTATGCCTTTACTCTCATGTTGCAGTCTACGAGAGGACTATGAACACTCCATTTGCAAACACGCTCTATTACGGCGATTGCCTTGATATTATGGCGGGTTTTCCAGACAGTTATATTGACCTGATCTGCCTCGATCCGCCGTTCAACTCCAACGAGAAATACAACAAGGTTTTCAAGGATTCAGGACTCCGCATCGACCCACAAATCAAGGCGTTTGATGATGTCTGGCTCTGGGACAACACGTCCGCAGAACGCGTTGAACGCGTCAAGAACGCTGTCGCTAACCCCGACGATCTCGTGCTTGATCCTTTCGCGGATTGTGGTACGACGATAGAAGCTGCGAAAAAAAACGGGAGGGATGTTATCGGTATAGACATCCTGCCCTTCGCACTCCGTTTGATAAACCGTTACCGCCTTGCCCCTAACGGTATAACGCCACTTCCTATCGAAGGTGTGCCTGTTGATATGGACACTGCCCGTCAATTTGCCAAAACCGTTCCGTTCAAGTTCCAAGACTGGACGATCTCACTCATAGATGGCTTGGCATCCAACCCACAGAAAGTTGGCGATGATGGTATTGATGGATTTGGAATGTTCCTTAACACGCCAGATAACATGGATCGCAAAGCGATTATCGTTCAAGTGACAGGTGCCTCCGGCTCACAGAAGGCGAAGTTTGATAGACTTCACGCGAATATCCGAAACGAGAACGCCGCGATGGGTATCCTAATCACACTCGATGCGCAAACTGCACAGCGTAATTGGAAACATACCTTAGACCCTGTAAGGATGGGCGAAACCACTTATGCCCCTATACAGTGTTTTTCCGTTGAGGAATACTACCGAAACAACGAGCGATGGGATCGGATATTGACACTCCCCTCGCTGGCAAATCCGTGGACCGGGAAGCATATGCAGCAGAAGATTTTATTTGAGGCGTAGTGGAGGGAAGGTAAATGCCGATTGGAAGTGAATCTGATAGAGACATCATCAGACCGAAACATCAAATGGCAGTGCCGGGACTTGGCGTATTCATTGCACCGAAAGCCGTCGCCCGTTTATTTCAACTTCATGACTATACCCGTTGTCCGAACTTCCGAAAAAAGCATGCGCCGATGGAGAGAATTCTCTATCCAATCCTACGTCCAAATGTCTATTATTCCCCGCGGATGTTTCACCTACACCAAGCGAGAAGATTTAAGAACGAGAAGCGGAAGGAGGGACAATGAAAGAAGCCATAGTTGAACAAGCAGTCACAACCTATTTCAATAGGCAATTCCCGCGATTTTCAACATCACAGCAGTGCGGAGTCCAGTTCGGTATACGAAACGGCATCGCGGATGTTGTTCTGCATCAACCCATTAGAGATCAAACAGGATACTTTGTCGCGATTGCGGAGTGCAAGACATCACCCCTCCCTATCCCACGAGCACAAGCAAGAGCACAGTTGAAAGGTTATATGAGTGCTACGAACACACAGTATGGTGTTCTGGCTGTCGGCGAGAATCCCGAGGATTGGGAGTTCTGTGAGAATAAGTATAACAATTGGTTTGCTCAGATTGATCAGGAAGATTTTGAACGGGGCATTAAGAAGTGGAAACCTGTATCGGCAAGAATTTCACACTGGTGGAAGCGGATTGCCCTGTTTTTAGGTGTTCTGTTTATTGTTAGTGTTTCATCACTTCTGTTGCTGTGGCCCGATCCCCCAGAGCCAATTGTTTATATCACAGAGACGGGCAAGAAATACCATACCTACAATTGCAATTTTTTGGAGCAATACGCTGATGGAAAGTTTGCAATTTATTTGGATGAAGCGAAAAAGAATTATGACCCTTGTCGGATTTGTTCCCCGCATAGAACAGAAAAATCAAGGTAATTCCGTAAGCAACTCCGCTTTCGTTTGTTCAATTCTATTTTGGAGTCCTGCCGAACGGTTATAGAGATCCTCAGCTATATCCAAGTGATCTTCGGGTTCTATGCCTGCAATAAGGTCAAATGGGAGTTCTGTGACCGGCTCGTTCTTATGGAACTGCCACGCACCGACCTCTTCTGCTTTCAGGTAGTCTGCTGATTCACTTGTGGATTCTCCGTGTTTTCGCAATTCACCTTCGCGAATGAGGTTTCCGATCTGTTGGAGGAGGAAGTTGCTATGTGTTGTAATTAGGACGCGAACACCGGCTCGGACCAAACGAGCAATGGTTTGGGCGATTTTGGTTTGTGCTCCTGGATGCAGGTGAGATTCAGGTTCTTCAATAATGAGCAAGTCACCCCGTTTAATGATACCTCGCAGAAAGAGAACTAAGGGCGCGAGTTCGGATACCATCGCCGAGGAGTGGCTCATCCGCAGCGTATATTCTGACTGCTCTGGACGGTACAGAAATTCAGGGGACGCTTCTGGGGCAGGACGTTTAACCTCTATTCTGCCTTCCAGCAGTTCCGTCTCCAGTTGTTCAGCGACGCGACGTATACTGCTTGACGGTCTCTTGCGTTCCTTGTAGTTAACGATCTGCTCCAGAAAATCCGCTATCATTCCCGAAAATGTAGATACTTCAAGGTAATCTAACCCCTCTCGCGTTGCTTGCAGAGCAGTTACGATTTGTATGATACCACTCCGAGCGGTTGGCAAGTAGTATGCGTTCCTTGTTTGCCGATATACCGTGTAAATATGCGTGGCAAGATAAGTCTTGCCGGTGTTACTTTCACCGACAAATACAGTCAGCGGACGTAGGTCTATTTCTGCCTTTTCTATGGGACCGAAGTTTTGGACGTTAATGTAGATGTCCACTGTTTCTTCTCCTATTGGTAATGACTTTGAATTAATTATATGTTTATCTGGGAGCAATTGCAAGGGAAACAAGAGTCTCATTCAGGGCTATTTAGTTTTCGCGTTTTTCAGCGTTTTGGACGGAAGATCGCGAGCACAACTCGCTCCTACAGAAGAGGATATTTGAAAAAACGAGCGAAAATATAGAGAACTAAATGACCCTGGAGTCTCATTGCCTCAGTTTATCTTGTGCTTTGACCGTCTACAATCCCATGTCCCTCTTTGATGCGGAGAATTTGGTTTGATTTCAGATTAGAAAACTGATCCTTATGTCCGCTTTGCCAGTGGATTTCGAGGGTGTCAACCTTTGTATTCTCTCCGAGTCCGAAGTGAAGGCGCAAATCATTTTGCGAAAGATAGCTCGCACCACTGCGAACCTCTTTGAATAAAGATAGTTCTCCCGCTTTCACAATTATTTTTGTGCCGATACCGGATGCATTGCTCTGCGTGCCAATGGGCTGGATCGTTAGCCAATGATTGCTATTGCCACCCTCGTTTCTGAGAAGCGTTGCGGGTTGATTAGAGTTGTTGAGGAAAATATCAATATCCCCGTCATTGTCGTAGTCGCCGAACGCTGCACCGCGGCTAACCTTCTTGGGCAATTGTGCCAGTCCAATCTCAACAGATGCATCAGTAAAATGATATGTGCCGTTTCGTTGGCGTGTGTTGCGGAAAAGTAGGTCAGATTGTGGATAAGTGCTATCCGAGAACAGCGCGATATTTTCTTGAAGATGTCCATTGGCAACAAAGATGTCCAATAGACCGTCGTTATTGTAATCAAAGAATTCGACTGCCCACTTGAAATATGGTAGTGTCACTGCGCCAATCCCGGCAGTAAAAGAGACATCGGTAAAAAAAGCAGCACTCTCATTTTGATAAAGGACCACTGGCAGTGAGGAGGCATTGCTGACAACGAGATCAAGGTAGCCGTTGTTATCGTAATCGCCGAACGCGCTGCCCATGCCGCTTCCGGGAAAACCGTTCCCATCATAGCCTGTGCCGGTGAGGTCGGCAGTCTCAGTAAAGGTGCCGTCCCCGTTGTTCCGGTAAAGCAGGTCTGCCTCCATATCATTGGCGATATGAAGGTCTGGATACCCATCATTATCGTAATCTCCGACTGCAACCGCGAGACCGAGCGCGCGGTGTGAGATTCCCGCAGCTTCAGTGACATCCGTGAAAGTACTATCGCCGTTATTGCGATAGAGGATGTCAGGTTCGCTAACAAAATGACTGCCAGCAATCTGATCCGTCGGGCTACAATACGTTCGGATACCCCGTGTCTCCCACCAGCGATTTTCTTCAATCGAGAATTTCATATAATTGACGACATAGAGGTCAACATCACCATCATTATCGTAGTCGAGAAAGGCACAACTTGTTCCCCAGCGTTCATCGCCAACCCCAGCTTTTTGTGTAATATCGGTAAAAGTGCCGTCACGGTTGTTATGATAAAGCCGATTATGCCCATAGTTGGTTATGTAGATTTCGGGGTAACCATCGTTATCAATATCTGCAGAGGCGCATCCGACGCCGTAACCGGTATCTCCGACACCTGCCTTCTGCGTGATGTCGGTAAAAGTGCCGTCGCCGTTGTTTCGATAGAGTGTGTTTCGCGGGAGATGTGTTTGAGAAGAGTCTTCAGCGAATGGCGGTGGGATATGCGTCGCATTCACTATATAAAGGTCGAGAGCCCCATCAACGTCAAAATCAAAAAAGAGTGCCCCGGATCCGAGGGTTTCAATAAGATACTTTTCGCCGGTTCTGCCGTCAACATGCTGAAATGAAATGCCTGCAGCGGCAGTCGCGTCAACGAATTGGACTTCCGTGAAAGCGGCGGCGGGCAGAATGAAAAAGAGAACGACATAATGGAGACATCTCATTGTTTGTCGGAATGCTCTTTCTGTTTTTCACGTGCATGTTGTGCTTCATCTGTGAATCCAATCGTGTCACAAATTTGAGCGAGTGTATCCCAATAGTTCGCCTCAGTGGGTGCGAGACGGACGGCAGTTCGCGCGTGGGAGAGTGCCTTGTCCAAATCCGTTTTCAATTCGGTATAACAAACTGCGATATTGTTATGTGCAATCGCGAGTTCCATATCAGTAGCGAGTGCCTGCTGATACGCCGTAATCGCGAGGTCAACTTTTCCGTGTTTATGGTAAGCATGTCCCAAGTTGTAATGTGCAGTTGCTAAGTTGGGATCGAGCGAGATAGCTTGTTTATAGGTTGCCACCGCATCCTCAAATCGGCGCCGCGCGAGGTAAACGATGCCGAGATTGTTATAGCCTCTTGCGTCATCCGGGTGCTTTTTTACCCACATTTCGGCTTTTTCGAGGAGCGGATCTGTTTGACGGAGCCGTTTAAAAAACGCCATTGCTGTGGCAGCCTTTTCCTTTGCGCCGCGTTTGACGTAAATCTGAGCGAGTTGATAGTGTGCCTCCGTATAATCCACCTGAATTTCGATTGCTTTTTTAACAGCGGTGATCGCTGCATCTAAACGTCCGTGTTTTGTATAGACTTTACCTAATCCGAGAATCGCGCTGGCACTTTTTGGATTGAGGCGTGTGGCTTTTTTATAGGCGCGTGCGGCCCCTTCAAGCTCGCCCTGTTTTAAGTGGACTTCACCGAGTCCGGTATAGGGGTCCGCCCATTCTGCGTCAATAGCGATTGCACGTTCAAACGCTTCAGCGGCGCGTGAGAATGTCCCTTTCTTGAGGTAAACGATCCCGATGTTATAATGCGGTTCTGCTGTCATGGGAGACAGCGCAAGTGCCTTCTGATAAGCATGAAGTGCGGCATCGTATTGCTTCAGTTCGGAATATGCGACACCGAGTCTGTTGTAAATGATAGGGGAATTTGGCGCGAGCGCGATAGCTTTTTTGTATTCGGAGATGGCTTGCTCGAATTCTCCGAGATTATGGTAGGTGGTCGCACGCTGATAGTGCTTTTCAGCGGTTGAAACGTCGGATAAAGTTGTGTTTCCAAAAGCACCGAAGATAATAATAAATAGGAGGAAATATTTTAGCATACGCTTCCCTCCAATGTAAGGACAGCGTTTGCACCGCCCTATAGTCTGTTGCGTTAGAGTCAGCGCGCGTTTCAATTTGAAGCCGCCATAGATGCGGTCTGTGACAGTGTCGGTCTATTCGATAAAATTTTCGCGCTTGAGAAGCAGCGTAAGCATCTCTTTGATTTCGGTGTATCGTGCTGCCAAAACATTGAGCTCTTGTCGAAGATCTCGATTCTCTTCCGTGAGTGTATCTACTTCTTTCGTGAGTCTATCTACTTCCGCTTGTAGTCTGCCATTTTCCGCTTGTAGTCTGCCATTCTCTCGTTCAAGGATAGCGATTCTTCGGAAGAGCCAAGCGAATCCGATGATTCCGATGCTTACGATGCCTATGTCAATAACGGTGATTCCAAACCAGCTGAAATCCATTTTTGGCTTCCTTATAACATAACAGTATATATGCGATGTGATGTGTTGGTGTTTTGTCGGGTTCAAATTGATAGGTTTTTAGGGACGAGGCGACCTCGTCCCCACGAAGAACAGTCTGGATAAAGGGTCAGTCGCGATCCGTTTTAATACTCGCCCAGGTTGTCGCGAGTTTTTCTGCGGGTTCCACGGGTAGGAAGTCACCTGTCATAATTTCTTCGATTTCTGCCGCGGTGAGAATTCTATTGAAGATAAACACCTCGTCAATAATACCCGTGAAAAATTCTTCGCCGGGATGGCGTGCCCCAACCATAATGGAGCCGTCAATCTCAGCAACAGTTGGCGGTTTATCTCCGCCGCCGGCTTTCTTAGCATCGTTATAGATGACAACCTCTGATTTCGTGTCGTGGGTCACTGCGAGGTGGACCCAATCATCGGGTTGAATGTCATCGCTAACGGCTTTTTGTGCCCAATTGGGGGCACTCGACCAGAAATAGGTTTTACTGTCACCTTTTTTAAAAATTGATGCCCACTTCAGGGAGCCTGCTGTTACCATGTAATTCCAGTCGCGAATTTGGTCATCGCCACGCTTAACCCAAAAAGCGATAGAAAACTGTTCTCTTAGTTGTAAAGTATCGTTGATAGGTACTTTTACGTGCTGTCCCTTCGTTCCGTCAAACTCTAACGCTTTGCCGAACTGTCCGTCCACCCATGACGGGCTTTTGATAAGTTCGCCATCGTGACCATGCACAGAACTATCTGCGGCATTGTCCCCCTTGCCTTCATCAAAGGAGAGGTATAAAACAAGGGATTTATCATCCAACCCAGCATATAAAGATGTTGTAAGGGTGAACAATAAGAATATTGCGACAAGCACCCCTATAAATTGTTCAAATTTGAGCACAATGTATTCCTCCTTCAATCATACAAAACAAGGTAAAATTTGCTAAAACAGCAAATCGGACATTAAGAGAAAAACTAACTTAAATTTGGGCGACCGCGCAATTACATGGTTAGTTCAAGGGAGAAGTAATTTAACAAGCACCACATTTTTTACAGACGGTCGTATCACACTCGCTGGTCATAAAACCTTTTTCGTGCTTATTGAACTCAAGTTGTAAGAATTGGGGTTTAACGTTCAAGTCGAGATGGTCCCACGGGTTGACTTCATGTAGTGGGCGTTGCCGCGTTGCGTAAAAATCTGGCATCATCCCGTGTTGGCGGAAGGCTTGGTTCCATGATACACCGTTCGCAAGTTCAAGGATGACTTTTCCGAGTCGTCGGTCACCGCGTGCGAAGGTGGCTTCTTGGTGTGCGAGTCTGGCACTTGCAGACCCGACTTTTATGCTACCAAGTTGGTTAATTTCACGTTTCAGGAAATCCAGTTTTCGTGAGATGGTTTTCGGGGGTTCCATTGCTACCCACTGGAAAGGTGTATGTGGCTTCGGTACCATGGGTGAGATGGTAAAACTGATACGGGCAATCCTTCCTGTCCGCTTCGCATGCGGGAGGAGGATCGTACGCATCTCTTTTGCCATATCTACGATCGCCTGAACATCTGCAGGCGTTTCATGGGGAACACCGATGAGGAAATAAAGGCGAAGGTTAAGAATATCACGCTTCAACGCTTCCTCGAAAACGTGATAGAGTTGCTCGCGCGGAATCGCTTTATTGACGACCTTTTGAAGTTCTTCAGTGGCAACTTCTGGGGCTATGGTGATAGTGCCTTGTTCACTGTCTGCGAGTGCATCGAGCAAGGGCGCCCGGACCGTTTCAGCGCGAAGTGAAGCACAAGAGATACGGAACCCACGTTCAACGAGCCCTGTAGCGATCTCGTCGATTTGCGGATGGTCAGAAATAGAAGCGCCGACCAGTCCGATCCTATCCGTAATACCGCGTGCCCGTTCTGCGAGTGCGAGTGTGTTTTCGACAGAACGCCGCCTCGGCCATCGACGAGCATAATCGGCAACACAAAAACGACACTGTCTACCACACCCGCGCACGATTTCAATGAGATGTGCATTCGCGAACTCAGTGTTCGGTGTGTGGATGTGTGTACAAGTTTCGACATCGTCAAGTTGTGGGACAGCCCCAGCTTGAATTTGGGGTGGGACACCGGGTTTTGCGGAGACCGCCTCAATCGTCCCATCATCGTGATAGGTTACGTCGTAAAGACTTGGCACATAAAGCCCTGGAACAGTCGCTAACGTTTCGAGTAACTCACGCTTCGGGGCACCAGACTGTTTCCATGCATTAAAATGTGCCATGAGTTGATGAACGACAAGTTCGGCTTCGCCAACAACGAAGACATCAACGAAATCGGCAATGGGTTCTGGATTATAAGAGATATTGATACCGCCAGCGACAACGAGCGGGTCCCATTCTGTACGTGCTGCAGCGAGCGGTGGTATATTGGCAAGCTGTAAAGTGCGCGGAATATTTACATAATCCGATTCAAAGGAGACAGAAAATCCGATAACATCAAACTGGTTGAGTGCTGTTTGTGTCTCAAACGAGAAAAGCGGCTTTTTCTGCTTGACAAGTTTCTGAATGTAACTCGTCTCTGGCACAAAAACGCGCTCACAAGCGGTATCCTTTCGAGCGTTGAGAATTGCATGGATAACCTGAACACCGAGGCTTGACATTCCAAGTTCATAAGTGCTTGGATAGACAAGGGCGAATCTGTTAGGTTTTCTGAAATTATAATGCGCACTGTGTTCTTCGCTGCGCAGATGTTGGTAGTGCTGGCGTAGGTCCACTATTTCCTCATGTGTAATAAGGTTCGCTCGAAAGCGCACCTATGAAGTAAAAACAACGGGACACGCTTGGAAGACGCGTCTACAAGCAAAATGTGAAAGCGATATACGCTACATTGTGTTATCAAAACGCAACGTAACTTTAACCATAGTTAAGGAACCCAATCAAGATATCACACTGACTTTAAAAAGGTGTATGGATAGGAGACAATATAGCCTTCATGCCTATTTGTCGTTCCGGTTTCTTTTTTGAACGCGTAGAAAGGCTGGAATTTCCCAGTCCGTATCGCGCTGCTGTGCCCCTTGATCCCTTCTTCGGGCGGGTTTCCGTCCACTGTCTTGTGGCGGTTGCTCTTGCTCCACAGGTTGCTCTGGTTCGGGTCTCTGTCTGCGGGTTGGCGTAGCCGCTCTATTAGATGACACTCTACCGCCCGGTCGGGTCCTGCCTGCCCTTGCCATACGTTGTTCCGATAAAGCCGATGGCTGCCGCTGATAAACATCGGCGTCATCATATCGTGCGGATGGGGTTCCACTTCCACCACTTCCAGTCCCTGATGTCTCGGCTCCGAGTGCGTATCCGGCATCAGAATCAAAGCCTGTTGCGATGACAGTCACCAGGACTTCATCGTCGAGTTCCAATTCATCTTTGTAAACGAGACCGAAGATAATTTGCGCCTCGGGCGCAGTATCCTTAATAACCTGCATAGCTTCATCGAGTTCGTGCATCATGAAATCGGGAGGCGCGGTGATGTTGACAATCATACCGACAGCGCCAGCGATGTTGGTCTGTTCGAGGAGCGGAGAACTGATAGCCTGCTCGGCTGCGAAAGGGGCGCGATTATCGCCATTACCATGTCCCATACCCATCAATGCGCTTCCGGCACCTCGCATAATGGATTCAACGTCGGCAAAGTCGACGTTAATTTCGCCGGACTCAGTAACGATGTCAGAGATGCTTTTTACCCCATGGAGGAGGATCTCGTCTCCAATGCGGAACGCCTCTCTAATTGGCAATTTCCTGTCCATGGTGTCAATAAGGCGCTGGTTTGGAACAACAATTACGGAATCGGCGGCTTGACGGAGTTCTTCAAGTCCTTCCTCGGCAATTGTGGCGCGGCGTTGTCCTTCAAAGTTAAAGGGACGTGTCACAACCGCGATCGTAAGTGCCCCGCGTTCTTTTGCTTGTGAAGCGATGAGTGGTGCAGCACCGGTCCCGGTCCCGCCACCCATACCGGCGGTAATGAAGACCATGTTTGCATTTTCGACGATAGTCTGCAGATGTTCCCTATCCTCCTCAGCAGCTTTTCGACCGATCTCTGGGTTGGCACCGGACCCTAAACCTTCGGTTGTATTAAGGCCGATCGAGATTTGAGTGGCACCGCGGCAGGTCAAGAGTGCTTGCTGGTCGGTGTTGACAGCATAAAACTCTATGCCAGTGATCCCGGCTTCAATCATACGTTTCACAGCATTGCCACCCGCTCCACCGACACCGATGACTTTGATTTTCGCGCGTAAGTTTTCAAATTCCTCTTGTTCAAATTCTATCATGTTGGCTTTCAGTTACTATAACGGAAGACACAGCAACCTAATTCCTCCTATCATTGTAGCCTCAATCCCGGACCGAGGTTCCTTTATAACTTTTGTTGGTTCGCTTTTTCACATTAAATTATACGCTATTAGAAAGGTTAAGTCAAGTATTCCTGAAAGTCTAACTCGGATAAGACTTACTTTCTTACGGAAGTAGACTTAATATCCGAACCATTCTTTGATGCGTTGCAGGAAATTCCCAACGCCACTATCGCGGTGACGTGCGTCGTGTTCCTCCTCTTGCCGCCGTAAAGATTCACCATAAAGCGCAAGTCCGATGCCCGTCGCATACATCGGGTGATTCACTCGATCAGTTAAGCCTTGTAACCCTCGCGGGTACCCTATCTGAACACGCAACTGCAGCACGGCTTCAGCGAGTTCTTGAAGCCCATCCATAAGTGCCGTACCGCCTGTGAGCACAAGCCCTCCTGGAAGTGGGATGTCCCCCAATTCATAACCAATCACTTCTAAGATTTCTACCATACGGTACTCAATAATTTGTGCAAGCTCGACTCGGTCGATAAAGCGCGGAGGTGTAGACTCACTCGTGACTGGGATAGACCTCACTTCATCTGGGTCGACTAATTCCGTCCAAGCGCAGCCTCGATGTAGTTTTAGGTCTTCTGCTTCTGGAAGGGTGACTTTTAAGTATTGAGCAATGTCGTTGGTGACGTGCTGCCCGCCGACGGGGACAACTGCTGTATGTTGAATAGAATCCTCTTTATATATGACGATTTCGGTTGTTCCATCACCGATGTCAACCAAGGCAATGCCAACTTCACGTTCATCCTTTGAAACGATTGCCTGTGTTGCAGCCAGGGGAGCGGCGACAAGCGTTTCTACGATAGGCACGCCTGCCTTTTCAATACTATTGAGCAAATTCTGAATAGCCGTTGTACCGCCTGTGATAATGTAAGCGTAAGCTTCAAGCCGCGCGCCAGACATCCCAATCGGTTCTCTGATACGGTCCTGAGCATCAACAACAAAATTTTGCTGGATGACATGCAATATCTCTCGGTCAGCCGGAATAGAAATCGCTTTTGCCGCTATCATCGCTCTATCAACATCGTCATGTGAAATTTCGTTATTCGCGACAGAAACGACACCGTGCGATGTTTGTCCAATGATATGCTCACCGGAAATGCCGACACAGACAGAGTCTATTTTCACGCCCGCCATTAATTCTGCATTCGCAATCGCTTTACGGATAGCCTCCGCTGTTTGGTTAATATCAACGACAACACCTGCTCGAAGACCTTCGGAGCGCGCATGACCAACACCAATCACGCCAATTTTTTCGGTGCTACCCTGCAACGTATTTCCAACAACGACTGAGATTTTGCTTGAACCGATATCAAGACCTGCAATAATATTTTGTTTTGGCATTTAATTGTTTTCACCTCCCTTTCCCATAAACATCTTAGACATCAAGGCCGATGAATAGGGATCGTACTTTATCCTTCTACCTATCAGTGTCTACGAAATAGGGACTATTCGCTTTCTGCGAATCCCCCTAAGTAGACGGTATCTTGAAATCTTGCATCCAAGTACGGCTGTGTTTCCACTGAGTTCTCCCTGATAAGTTGAAGCACTTGGATTTTGTGCTGTTTTACAAACAGAGCGATATGGTGAAGCCCCAATTCAATCGCATCAGCGGCAAACCAAACAGACACCGGGAAAGCGTCAAGTTGGAGTTTTATCTTCTGGGGATCGCTTGCGTCGATACTTTCTATCTGTGCCGCAAGATTTCGTTCCTGAAGCAAGGCTGTCTTTAAGATTTCTAATCCTAATGCAACTTCGGGCATCCCGACAGCAGCACCAACTTTCGGTAACTCATCACTGACTGCCCTGAGTATGACCATCTTTCCAAATTTCTCAGATATCTGCGGATGCGTATCTTCTTTGTCTATATGTTTTAACACATGTCCTTCACTATCTACCAAGAAAAACGAACTATTCCCATTAACGGCGGCATTCGCAGTAGGATCAACTCTCAGGCGTACAAAAGGTTCACGCTCAGTGATTTTGATGGTTAACATCCGCTTCATCACGTGTTTGGTAACGTG
This sequence comes from Candidatus Poribacteria bacterium, assembly GCA_009843785.1. GTDB lineage: Bacteria > Poribacteria > WGA-4E > WGA-4E > WGA-3G > WGA-3G. The sequence goes on from VYCT01000158.1 coordinate 27,329, forward strand.
AGCGTCTTTGATATAACTCAGATGTTTCTTGAGATAGATAGATGTTTGTTCTTCAGAGTCTGTGACGATATTTTGCAGCTGCTCCCCCAGGGCATCATAAATTTGTACATCAGTATAGTGCATGTTCCCAGAAAGTGCAAGCGAAACATATTCAGCACCAAAAAAACTGAGTACTATCTTGCCGATGAACGATAAAGTCAGCACGATGGCAAGGACGAAAACGACGCGCCGGAACAGGTAAACCTTGGCATGAGTGCTCTTCCCGAGCCGCTGTGCAGGCCTTGAAATCTGCCGTATGTATCCATCACGCTTTCTGCGCAAGAATGAACCCTCCGTTTATCTTCCATCGCAAGCGTGTGTTGTCCGCGTAGTGTTCAATGTCGGTGGCTCTTGAAAGTTGAAAATCTATCGCCTAACAGAAGATAAATTTGATTAATTTGCTGCCTCAAGTCTACTTAAGAATTCGCGTCCTACTTTACTAATGTCGCCAGCGCCTAATGTAATTACAATATCCTCAGGGCGCGTTATCTTCATCAGAACATCGGCAATTTCATCTGTGTCTGGGACATAAAGGACGTTTCGATGGCCATGGGCTTGTATGGATTGTGCAAGTTTTTCAGCGGTAACATTTTCGATAGGTGCCTCGCCAGCACTATAAATTGAGGTGACGATAAGTACGTCCGCTTGATAAAAAGATAGCGAGAATTCGTTTGCTAAATCTCTGACACGTTGGTACCGGTGTGGTTGGAAAACCGCGACGATACGACGTTTATAACCGTCGCGTGCGCCACTGAGTGCGGCTTTCAACTTCGCTGGATTGTGGGCATAATCGTCAACAACAATGATATTATTAACTTCTCCAAGGATCTCAAAACGGCGATGCACCCCTTGAAACGACTCCAGACTCTCCCGAATGCGATCAAACGGAATATCCAGTTCAAGTCCGACCGCGATTGCTGCTAAGGAATTAGAAATATTATGGCGCCCCGGCATTTTCAGGTGGACCTCACCATACAGGTGTCCGTTTTTGCGAACTTGATAGCGCGACGTAGGCCCTTCGATCGTAATACCTTCAGCCACCAAATCTGCGCTTGTTTCAAGACCGTAGGTAATATAACGCTTCTTCACTCGTGGGATAAACTTCTGGATATTCTCGGCATCCAAACAGAGGACCGCTGCCCCATAGAATGGCACCTTATTAATGAATTTCAGAAAGGTTTCGCCAATTTCATCAACGCTGTTGTAATAATCCAAGTGATCCGCATCAACGGATGTGACAACGGCAACGGTAGGATAAAACATCTCAATAGAACCGTACGCCTCGTCCGCTTCAATTACCATCACATCGCCTTCACCGCTGCGCGCGTGGCTGCCGTCCGTGAGTTTCCCACCGACAACTACTGTCGGATCCAGGCTACTGAGGACAGTAGCAGTCATAGCGGTTGTGGTTGTTTTGCCGTGTGTGCCGCTGACAGCAACGCTATAGCGCATTCGGGTGATCTCATTGAGCATCTCCGCCCCCCTGACAATTGGGATCTTCTGCATCTCTGCAGCAAGGAGTTCCGCATTGTCCGCTGGAATAGCCGGGGAGATAACAATAACATCGGCACCATTTATATGCGATGCGGCATGTCCATAATGGATAGTAGCACCCCGGGCGCGCAGATGCTCTGTGGTATATGATTCCTGAATATCTGAGCCGGTCACATGGAACCCAAGATCCAGCAGAATTTCAGTGATACCACTTAAACCTGCCCCGCCAATACCGATAATATGAATATGTCGTGTTTTTCCAAACATGTTTTTAAATATTAGGTTTCTGCTCCGTTTTTCCGATCTATAATCAAAGCACTCCTACAATGCGGCATTAGTACATGTAGGAAAGAATAGATTTAGCAATGTCATCACTGGCGTGTGGCTTGCCGAGTGCTCGACTGGCGGCCACCATTTGTTCGTGTGTGTTCTGATCCAGTAGTATATTGGTCAGGGTCTCAACAAGCATTTCTACTGTGAATTTACCTTGTTCCAGCACAACAGCAGCCCCTTTTTCAGCAACACTGTGTGCGTTTCGTACTTGATCATTTCCCGTCTGTGACGGTAAAGGTATGAAAATTGCAGGGATACCACATGCAGTCACTTCGGCAACAGTCATCCCACCTGCTCTGCACACCATAATGTCTGTAATGCTGTAGACTTCCTCAACAGCGTCAAAGAAGGGGCGCACACAGTGTCGGAACGCCTTATGTGATTCAAGTCCCCTTTCATATTCGGTTTGGACTGCCTCCATCTCAACGCTACCCGTTTGATGGACAATCTGGATCTGATCGGCAAATCCGGCTAAGTGTGGCAGTGCAGCAACAACGGCTTCATTAATAGCACGAGCCCCCTGACTCCCGCCCATCACAAAGATTGTTTTCCGATCTGGCAACAATCCGAATTTCCGATAAGTTTCCTCATGTCTCGGAAATGCCGCAATTGCCGGACGGATTGGATTTCCGGTCACCTCTATGTGCATAGCGTGTCGGAACGCGTTGCCCTCGCGAGTTGACTCCATAGCGAGATAGACAGCCTTTGCCCATCGTGCCAAGATACCATTCGTTAAGCCAGCAGAAGCATTTTGTTCTTGGATAGCTATTGGAATCTTACGAAGGAGTGCCGCTAAAAGCACCGGCCCTGAAACATATCCGCCTGTACCTATGACGACATCTGGTTTCAGTTCCTTCATATACCGCAATGATTGAGTGAGCCCCCGCAAAACCTTCCAGATAACTCGGAACCATTGTAAAGTTAAACGGCGTGGAAAACCTGCCACTGAGATCGGTAGAAACCGGAAACCGTGCTGAGGCACCAGTGTGGCTTCCAATCTGTCTGCCCCACCGATGAACACAATATCTACCGTGGTCGCCATGCGCTGCAGTGCCTGCGCGATGCCGATCGCCGGATAGATATGCCCCCCCGTCCCGCCGCCTGCAACAACCACCTTTTTGTGTGTCTCTATCTGTTGGGCGGACGCTACATCCCCACTGTTGGTCTCTGCTAAAGTTGTATTGTAACGCTTAGAAATAGCCATCTTTAAGCCCACCAAAAGGTCCCATTGGGAACTCATCTGAAAAAATCGGTTCATCGCGTGTTAGTCTACCCGTTGATTGCTGCCTTTTGAAATATTAAGAAGGATACCAACGCTCACCAGACTGAGGACAATTGATGAGCCGCCGTAGCTAATAAACGGCAATGTAATGCCTTTCGTCGGCAGCAAACCTATCACAACACCGATGTTAATAAACGCTTGTAAACCGATCAGTGTTGTGATGCCAGTGGCGAGCAAAGATCCAAACAAATCACTGGCGTGTCGGGCGATGTGAAACCCTCGCCATACAAATAACATGAAAATAAGTGTTACGGTCACAGTCCCTATAAACCCGAATTCTTCGCCCAATACCGCAAAGATAAAATCGGTGTGTGGATACGGAAGACGTGATATTTTCTGAAGGCTACTATCAATGCCCATTCCGAGGAGTCCACCCCCTTCAAGAGCATCCAGCGAACGTGTTAAGTGATAATTCGCTGCATCCGGTGACTTCAACATCGCAAGATAGTCCATGATCCGCTTTAACTTATAAGAGTCCCGAATGACGATTAAACTGAGAAGGGCGCCCCCTGCACCAGCGAGCATCAATACATGCCATATACGCATGCCGCCGATAAACAGTACGATACAGACGGTTAGTGCTAATAAAAATGCCGACCCAAAATCTGGTTGACTGACCACAAGACCGAAAGCGGCGGTTACAATTAAAATATTTGGAAGCACGCCATTAAAGAGACTTCTAATACGTTCTGGGTTGCGACTTATGAAATTCGCTACATGAATAACCAACGCTATTTTTGCAAATTCGACAGGTTGAAAATTGATAGGCAAACCTATGTTGATCCAGCGTTTAAATCTGCCCCCTTCTGCACCTTGCACACTCACACTTAAACTTGGCACGAAAACCAATAATAATCCGACAAAAGAGAGAATCACAAGGATGTTCGCGTACTTCGCATAAAACCTATAGGGTACATAGGAAATCATGAACATACTCACTAAACCGATTGTACATGCGATGATGTGTATTTGCAAGTAACGGTAGCTATAGCCATCATAGTGCCTTGAGGAAAGGAGATGGCTTGAACTGTATACCATCAAAATACCTATAGCAATGAGGCAGAAGGTAAGGGCTATTAAGCCTCTGTCCATTCGCCCAAGGTTTGCTTCAGAGGGTATTTCCGTTATCTGTTCCTGTTGATCTTCAGCAACAGAGTAGAGGCGCGTGTTTGTCCACCAAGGTCCAGATTTTTTTCGTTTGGACTTGAAATTTCGCTTGCTACGGGGCGAGTTTTGGTAGTGGCGTAGCATCGTGGTGTTTTCCTTCCTGCGTTACTTTCGATTCTTAGAAACCTAATTTGTTGACTTTTTAATGAAGCGGTTGAAGCGCGTCAACCGCTGCTTTAAAGTTAGCACCGCGTGCCTTATAGTCGGTGTACATGTCAAAACTTGCATTTGCAGGTGACAATAAGACGACATCTCCTGGTGACGCGAGTTTGTAGGCGACCTGTACCGCTTGTGCCATCGTTTTCGCTTTTATTATCTCTGTTGTATCGGCAAGCGTTTTTTCAATCTGTTGGGTATGCTCACCCAGCATCACAGCGGCTTTGACCCGCGTCTGAACAATTTCACGGAGCGGTGTGTAATCATTACCCTTGTCGTAGCCCCCCATTATCAGGACGATGTGAGCGTCTTTTATGGACTCAAGGGCTGCTTTAACAGCCGCCACATTTGTTGCCTTTGAATCATCTATGAATTCAACACCCGTCAAAGTTCTTACAGGTTCAAACGCATGCGATAAAGCAGGATGTGATCGGTCGAAGTGTTGAAGAGCTTCTCGGATTTGTGTTTCTGACACATCAAAAATCAGTCCTACAGCAATAGCAGCGAGGGTGTTTTGCACGTTGTGCGCGCCTCGAAGTGGAATATCGGCAATATCACATATCCTCTTACGCGTGCCGTTCCATTGCGAAAAGAGCTCCGAACCCTCTCTAAATACCGCTAAAAACGATGAATCTTCAGGCGTACCGCTGTCTGTAAAATAGACCTTTTTCGCTGGAGTTGATGCCTCGAAATCCTTGACAGCTGCATCCAAACTGTTGAGGATTATCCAGTCAGCACTCGTCTGATTATCAGAAATTTTCTGTTTTGCTGCTTGATACGCGGACATCGTTCTATGTCGGTCCAGGTGATCGCGCGATAGGTTAAGCACTACGCTAACCCTCGGATGAAAAGTGACAGTACTTTCTAACTGAAAACTGCTCGCCTCAACAACAACAATATCTTTGCTTGTAAGTTTTTGAACCTCCGCTGCTAATGGAACACCGATGTTGCCAGCAATACAGATGTTCGGGAACTGACTTCCAGCCTTGAGTATTGCTGCTGTGAGGAGTGTCGTCGTTGATTTACCTTTTGTGCCAGTAATGGCAACAATTGGTGCTGGACATACGCTTGCGGCGACCTCTAATTCTCCAAGAATCGGAAGGCCCTGTGCCCGTGCGTCGCGAAGAATCGGAATGTTAAGAGGCACACCTGGTGAAACGACTATAAAATTGGCATCTGCAATGCAGTCCGCCGGATGCCCATCGAAAAATTTTCGGTATAGATTACAAGTTTCGTCCGATTTGAGAAACGCATTGAGCGCAGCGATTTCCGCTGACAACGCTTCGGCAGGACGCGTATCTGTAACTGTGACGGCGGCACCATATCTCCTTAATAATTTTGCGGCGGCAACCCCGCTTCGGTTTAAACCAAAGACTGTTACACGTTTCCCCTGTAATTCCACCGAGATCCCTCCAACGCGCAGTTTAAAACCATATCTATCGAAGTTTCAGTGTACTTAAGGCGATCAAGACTAAAATCAGTCCCACAATCCAAAATCTGATGACAACTTTCGATTCTTTCCAACCCGAAAGCAAGAAGTGATAGTGAATCGGCGACATTTTGAATACGCGTTTGCCAAATGTGCGGTACGACCAAACCTGGATAATAACAGACAACGTCTCGGCAACGAAAATGGCACCGACGACCACCAGTAAGAATTCCTGCTTTATAAGCACCGCGACCGTTCCGAGCGTCGCGCCGAGTGCCAGAGACCCCGTATCACCCATAAAGACTTGCGCCGGATGACCGTTATACCATAAAAACCCTAAGCCAGCACCGACTAACGCTGCACAGAAAAGTGCCGTAGCTTCGCCACCCACAGGTAGATGGAAGATGTTCAGGTACGCCGCGATCTCGTTGTGGCTCGTCATGTACCCGACTATCCCTAAAGTGCCAGCGACGAAGAGTGTACACCCAATCGCCAATCCGTCCATCCCGTCTGTAAGATTGACGGCATTAGAAGCCCCAACGATGACGAGAGTCGCGAAAGGGATAAATAGGATGCCCAAATCTGGCTGCGCATCTTTGAAAAACGGCAGGATTAGGGATGTCCGTGTTGCCGGATCGTCAGCTTGGGCGGGTCCCCAATGGTAGAGATAGCCCGCAATTGCCAACGCCCCCACCGTTTGCAGCGCGATTTTATGCCACCCCCGAAGTCCTAAGGATTGTTGTTTTACCAGTTTGCTATAATCATCGAGAAATCCGAGGCCGCCGAACCAGAGTGTTGTTAATATCATCAAGTAGATATACGGTTGGTCTAAACGCGACCAAAATACGACTGATATCAGCACAGACACAATGATGAGGACTCCGCCCATTGTTGGTATGCCGGCTTTGTTCTGATTTTCAGTATGCTGCTGAGCCTGTGCTACCTCCTCCTGAATATGTTCACCAATGCGCAGCTGCTTCAACTTCCTTATCATAAAGGGCCCCAAAGCGAGGGAAATGAGGAGGGCTGTAGCTGTCGCATATATTGCGCGAAAACTAATATAGCGAAAGATGTTGAATGGCGAAAAGATTTCAACGAGATTCTCGTAGAGGAGATGATAGAACATTTTTTTCCACAAGAAAAGCAGTAGCGATCTTATGACGATATTTTACGCTGTGCCCCAAGTTTTTCACCTTTCTTCAATTTGGCAAGGCTCGCCCCTGCTTGACTTAGGAGATTGGTCGTATACGTATAGGTTAGCGCATTCTTCTGGGTGTGCGCGGTAAATGCTAAATCAATGAGTTCCGATACAAGTTGCGGAAACTCAATGCCTTGATGTGCCCACAAGTAATAACTATATGAACCGGGGATAGTATTAATTTCATTCACGTAAACATTTTGATCGGCATCTACGAGGAAATCAATACGCGCTACACCGGCACAATCTAAAACCTGAAAGGTACGTGTGGCAAGTTGTTGTATATGTAACGTTAATTTTTCCGAAATGGGTGCAGGAATTTTCCGATCCGCACCCGCCATCCCCGAAGAACTTTCGCCTTGATGGATATATTTATCATCAAAACTCAGCAAATTCGCCTGTGTTACGGGTTGTTCGCATACAGAGACTGTCGGTTCATCTGTACCCATTACGGCACAATTGATTTCAACAGGGTTCTCAACTGCCATCTCAACGAGTATTCTACGCGAGTAATGTCCGGCTACCTCGACAGCACTGATCAGCTCAGTCTGATCTTTGACATGGGTGACACCAATACTTGAACCCCCCATCGCCGGTTTGACGAAGACAGGATAGGGGAGTGTTGTTTCTAAGTTTTCGATAATCGCGTCGCGCCCAGGTTCCCACTCACGGTGATCCCACCACAGATATGGCAGTATTGGAAGTTTATTTTCGTTGAGAATCGCCTTCATCATGATTTTGTCCATACCGACAGCGGAACCGACAACACCCGCACCAACGTAAGGCAAATTCATAAGTTCTAACAATCCTTGGAGTGTTCCGTCTTCGCCATGCATGCCGTGGATTGATGGAAAAATGACATCTATGGGAAGAACAGTTCTTTTCCGAACTTTCTGGCCGAGCCAATGGTTGGAACTCACAACGAACTTCGGCTCTGGATGGAATTCGACGGTAACTTTATCGAAATTGGATGAATGTGGTAGTGTCCCGTCTGTAAAGGTGGATAAATCGCGAAGCGCATCACCGGTTAACCACTCTCCGTTTTTTGTGACGTAAATAGGAATGACGTGATAGTTTTCTTGTAAAACGAGGCAGACCTGATGTGCGGTTACGATTGACACTTCGTGTTCAGGTGTGCATCCGCCAAATATGAGGGCTACATTGTGTTTTGACATTTTTTCTGAGTTGTCAGTGTATGAGTTACCAGTGGTCAGTCACCAGTGGCCAGTTAAGAGGGGCCTTTGTTAATCCAAACTCTGACGCTGGTAACTCCTAAAACTGATAACCGATAACTGACGACTATTCCTTATAGTTGTCGGGGAGGTCGTTCTCAAAAAGAACAACATCACCCGCCTGGACCTGTGTTGCTAAATGCTGTTTGACTTCTTCGAGGTTAAGAGCAACAATAATCTGCTGGCTCGGGTATTCGGCAGCCTTTAAGCCCTCTAAAATCGGTGTGGTGCGTGTAGGTCCGACTAAAATAACCAGATCACAGACATCGGCGGCTTGTTCGCCGAGTCGTCTGTTTTCTTCGTATTCTCTTTCACCGAGTTCGACCATACCGGGTGTCACCAAGACTTTTTTTCCTGCTCCGATCTCGGTGAGCACTTCAAGTGCCGCTTTTGCACCCACAGGATTCGCGTTGAAACTGTCATCAATGATAGTTACACCCCCGGCCCCGGCGGTTAATTGTAATCGATGCGGTACAGGTTCAACATTAGCGACTGCTTCCCGAATTTCTTCAAGTTCCATTCCACATTCCATAGCGACTGTTACAGCAGCGAGGATGTTGGAAACATTGTGTTTCCCTAAAAGTCGCGTTTGAATTTCGGTGTCAGTAATATCGAATTTCTCAGTATTCGCGTGAACAGTAAAGGCGAGTCCGTTATCAGTGTATCGAACATTCGTCGCGATCAGGTCGGCAGTATCGGCGACCGAAACCAGAGGAGACGCTTCCGTAGCATAGCGTCGGACGGGACTCCCTGTCTGTTCCCGTTTATCGGCAAGTCCGGCACAAATTTCGTTATCGCAATTGAAGACAGCAAGTCCGTCTGCTGGTAACGATTCAATGAGTTCATATTTTCCTTTTGCAATGTTTTCTATGCTTTTGAACCGTTCTAAATGCTGCGGACCGACAGCCGTGAGAATACCGATTTCAGGGAGTGCCAAATTGCACAATTCGCGAATGTCGCCACGTTTGTAAGCACCCATCTCGACAATGAATATCTCGTGTTCGGCGGTCAACTCACCACGGATTACCTTGCAGATCCCCATGGGTGTGTTGTAACTGTCAGGTGTAATCAAGGTATTAAATTTCTGGGATAAAATTTGATGCAAAATATACTTTGTAGTCGTTTTGGCATAACTTCCAGTAATACCGATGACTCTCGGTTGAAGGGTCCTAATCCGTTTTCTCGCTGAAAAGAGGTATGCACCGTTTATTGTCCGTTCCAAAGGATAAATGAGAAGATTCGCGATCGTTAAGTTAATGACGGATATTTCACTAAAAAGGAAAACGGCAATCCGCCATGGACTCGTCTTTGCTATCAAAACGAGTGTTGTCGCGAGACCTACAAGTAGACAGATCGAAAGCCCGAACACCCGCTTCGCGCGCGCCGTGTAGACAAGCGGTTTTTTCACCTCAACCTTTTGCCGCCTCGTGCTCAGATAAACTTGGAACCCACCCCAAGCAACACACAGCATCGGGAAGAACCACGAGTCGTGATACTGTGGATAAAACGCTGTGAGGACCAGCAAACCACCAATAACGAGAATCTCTTTAACTTCGAAACAGTTCTTCAGATGCTGACGTATCCACTTCAGATATCTGCCGGTCTTATAACCGTCAAGTTGAAGTATATGGAGTCCATTTGTTGTTCTGATGACAGCCCTTGCTAAACACGCTAACGTCGCGAAGTAGAAAAGTATTGTACTTATACTCTCCACGGTCATAATTCCTTTTTCTTGTATTGAAATTGTGTCTGTAATGTTTCCTATGCGTTTGCGATCTTCAAAAAACTGGCGACAATCCGACAAAACTGTGGAAACTGATCAAGATAAGAAAAGTGTCCTGCCTCCTTGAGAACGACCAACCCTGCGTCGGGTATCTCCTTTTCCATAATTTTTCCGAAGGATACGGGTGTATCCTTATCGTTTTCACCCCAGATGAGCAGGGTTGATGCCGATATCTGTGGTAGTAGCGAACGTAGGTCTTGGTTTACGACCTTGACAAGCGTGGCTCGCATTCCCCCTGCCTCCTGATAGTCTTTGGAACCGGCGCGGGCAGCCATCGCGTTCGCAAGTCGGACACCAGATTTCCCACATCGACGGAGCAGTTTACCAACTTTTGCCATACCGACTCGGAGATAGTATTTGGTCGTTCGCGGCGGTTTAATCCCGGCACTGTCAACAAGGATAAGTTTATCAACTTTTTCAGGGTGCTCCGCTGAAAGGATAATCGAAATCCGACCGCCAAAGGAGTGCCCAATGAGATGTGCCTTTGGGATGCGAAATTTTTCCAAAAATGCTGTAACAAACTGCGCGTAGTCGGATGTGTCCCATGCTGTAGGTGGCATTTGACTCTTCCCGAATCCCGGCAAATCCAGCGTGTAGACTTTATGGGAGTGCGCAAGCCATTCAAAAACCGGTTGAAAACTTGCAGCCTCCGCGCCCCAACCGTGTAGCAGGAGAATAACGTCGCCTTCCCCGGCAACCTGATATGAGATGTTGAGGTTGTTAATTTCCGTGCTTGGCATTATAAACATCGCGCTTGCCGAGCCTTTAGAGAGCTGCCAAGATATCTGAAGCGACAACCCTATCGTCAAAGGGAAATCTTTTGCCGTGAATTTCTTGGTAATCCTCATGACCCTTACCTGCAATTACGACCACATCTCCAGATTTTGCTGTGGCGATTGCGTGATGGATAGCGTCTCGCCTCTCCGAAATACACACATATTTGGTGTCATGTGGTAAATTTGACACAATCTGTGCAATGATTGCATCAGGATTTTCAGTCCGCGGATTGTCCGATGTGATTACGCTGTAATCCGCAATTTGGGCAGAAATATTCCCCATTTTGGGACGTTTTCCGTTATCTCGGTCGCCGCCGCACCCGAAAACGCAAATCAACTTCTGTTGGGTGATACGCTTTGCGGCAGTTAGCACATTCTCTAAACCGTCGGGGGTATGCGCGTAATCAACGATAACGGCAAAGTCTTGCCCTTGATCAATGAGTTCAAACCGACCGGGAACCACCGTGGTAGCAAGCCCCTCTTGGATAGCTGCTATTGGACAACCGTAACGCATCCCTACACCGATAGCCGCGAGCGCGTTATAAAGGTTATATTCTCCGAGCAATCGCAACTTAACAGGGAACCGCCCTTCTGGCGTAACTGCTGTGAATGCCAATCGGTTGTGTGCAAACGCTATATTTTCGGCATGCAGGTCAGTTTTATTATCAAGTCCATACATCAACAGTCGTGAACTCCGGCACGTTTCCGAGATGCGTTTTGACACAGGCGAGTCGGTATTCAAAACCGCAATCCCTTCTTCACTGAGTTGCTCAAATAGCATGAGTTTCGCCTTCAAGTATGCCTCCATTGTCTGATGGTAATCCAGATGGTCCTGAGTAAAATTGGTAAAGACAGCAGTATCAAAGGCAAGCCCTGCTAATCGCTGTAGTGCTAACCCTTGGGAGGAGGTTTCCATCGTAACGTATTCGACTTCGTCCTTAACGAATTGGTTGAAGAGGTCATGGAGAGCGAAAGCATCGGGAGTTGTAAGGGCAGCTGGGAGTGTTTTCACTTCGCCTTGAGTGTTTGTGTACTGATGTCCAACCGTCCCGATGAGTGCGGTTTTTCGTCCACTTGCCTTGAGGATCGTATGTATGAGATGTGCAGTTGATGTTTTACCGTTGGTGCCTGTGATACCGATGAGTTTAAGGTGTTTTGCAGGATTTCCGTGCCAGTTAGCGGCGAGCAAGGACAGCGCGCGCCGTCCGTTAGGGACCTGCACATAGGTGACAGGTGTTGTTGGTATTTCTAACGCGGTCACTGGTTTTTCGCCAATGACGGCTACTGCTCCTTTTTGAAGTGCATCCGCGACAAAGATATGGCTGTCCACACTAATACCTTGGTAGCAGACAAAAATATTACCTTGTTCAACCTCCCGATTGTCGCTAACAATACCCGTAATATCAATATCAAGCGATCCGGTACTCGCAATAAGGTTTAGGCCATGGAGCAGCTCACGAAACTTCACAACCCGCCTCCTTCTGCGGTAAGGCGTTGCGTTGAGGTTTCCTCTGTTGCAACAGGTGCGAATTCAGGGGATTTTTGCTGTTGGGGTCCGAAAAACTCTGTCTGTTTCAAGTATTGCATCGTTTGGTCGGCAACTTTCTGGAAAAGGGGGCCAGCGATCTGCCCGCTGAAGCGTGCGCCTGTCGGTTCATCAAGCATAACGATGATTGACACCATCGGATTTTCCGCTGGTAGGAACCCCATAAAGGACATAATCTCTTTTCCAGCGTAACCTTTACCATCTGGTTCTGCTTTTTGGGCTGTGCCTGTCTTTCCTGCCACGCGATAGCCTTCAACACGTGCGCGCCGGCCACTACCGCCCTCAACAACGCCAACGAGTATATCTGTCATCTGTTTCGCCACTTGTGGGTGCAGGACTTGTCGAACTTTGATCGGATAGATCTTTTTAATGACACTCCCGTTGCTGTCTCGGATTTCTCGTGTGATATGCGGATGGAGGAGCGTGCCGCCATTCGCGATGACATTTAAGGCGTTGACCATCTGAAGCGGTGTCACCATAATCCCTTGTCCAAAGGGCACAGAACCGAGAGAGTGCGTATCCCAATGCTTGACTGCATAAAGGCTGCCACTGTGCTCATACGGTAGGTCCACACCCGTCGGTTTACCAAACCCGTACGTTTCAATATAAGCCGCAAGGTTCTCATGCCCCAACTGTTTCACTACCTTAATCATGCCGATATTGCTGGATTTTTGAATCACCTGCTCCAGTGTCAGTATCCCTTTTGCTGAAACGTCAAGGATAACCCTACCGTTTGAGAGCCGATAGCGACCATTCTCGCAGAAAACCGTTGATTCAGGGGTCATCACTCCTTCATTGAGTACAGCGGAAGACGGGACAATCTTAAAAATGGAACCCGGTTCATACGCAAACCAAACGCCGAAATTCCGTTTTGCTGCTTCACTACTGTCGGCGTACATGTTCAAATTGTACGTGGGGTAACTCGCGAGTGCTAATATTTCAGCCGTTTGAGATGCCATGACAATCACGGTTCCCCGCGGCGCGTTCCACTGTTTGCAAGCTGCTGCCAATTCTTTTTCAGCAACATCTTGGATATATTCGTCGAGTGTCAAAACAACGCTATACCCGTAATCATCGGTGGATTTCCCGCGAGTTAGCAGCTTAATCGGTTCATTTCGGGCATCGGCTGCACGCTGTGCAGCTTTACGTTCCTTCGCGCTTAACAGGTAATTGTTGTAATGATACTCGATGCCTTCACCCATATTTTCATCGTTTATATGCCCGATGACTTGCGCTGCAAGTGTCCCCTTCGGATAGGTACGCTTTTGTTCGACTCTGTGCTTTATACCACGGATGTCACGCTCGATGGAACGAATCTCATCAAGCAATTCATAATCCAGATCCTTTTTGAGCCACACGAACCGTTTATCCTTACGGCGGAGTTGTGTGATCAATTCAGATTCAGCGACGCCCAGAACGGGTGATAACCTTTCAGCAGCTTTTATCGGATCAGTCTTCATATACTTCGGATCCGCATAAACAGAGAGGCTATGACGACTCAAAGCTAAAATATTGCCATGCCGGTCCAAAATTTTGCCGCGCTTTATTGTGGCTGTACGTGGAGAGTGCCAAGTGCGCTCAGCTATCTCTTGATGTTCTGTGTTGTTGAATATCTGCACTATGAACAGTTTACCCACCAGCAACAGAAATCCAACTTGTAGCACTATAAGTATGAAAACGAGACGGCGGACGGATAAATGCAAATTGTTTTTCATGTTTGACCTATGAAATTAAGATGAATCCAATGCCTTTCAAAAAGGCGAAAAACAACACTAAAAGACGAAACTATTTGTCCCACACGATCTGCGAAGCATCTGTCGGTTCAACCATTTCGAGCTCGGTTGCGATTTGTTGAACCCTTTGGATACTGCTTAACGCCGACTCCTCCAATTCAAGTTGATGAATTTCATCTTGGACGGAGTGTTTCTGTCTTTCGTAGACAGGCTGCCGCAGTAAAGCGACATTTTTCGCGTAAGATGAGAACCAGATGCTACCAGCGAAGGTACAAAAGGATAACCCTAAGACGACATAGGCTAATGGAAACCTCTTTTTCGGCTGAGGTTCCTCTACTTTCGTGGGACGTGTTGAATAGATATCAGCGGTCTGCATCTTATTGTGCTTTCTAATCGATTATAACTGCTTTTAGAACATCCGATTCGCCGCAAAAACGCATTACTTTCTAAACGTTGGAAATTGTATTAAAGATACAATTTTTCGTAGCGTCGAGAGGTTACAATTTACGAACGACACGTAGTTTGGCACTTCTTGCGCGCGGGTTATGTTGAGTTTCATCGCCACCCGGTAACACCGGACGCTTGGTGACAATTTCTACTGATGACTTGTGTTCACAAATGCAGATGGGCGTTTTCGGTGGACAGATACACGTCTTGGCACATGTCTGAAAGCAACGTTTGACGATTCTGTCCTCAAGCGAATGAAACGTGATAACACACAAGCAACCGCCCGGTTTTAACAGTGAGATCGCAACATCTAAAGCTGCTCCAAGGTTTTCCAACTCAGCATTGACGTGAATCCGCAATGCCTGAAACACACGCGTCGCTGGGTGGATTTTGAATGTCTTTTGCGGGACGGCTTTCTTGACAATTTCTGCGAACTGCGTTGTTGTTGTTATCGGTTCCTGTTGTCTCGCTCGGACAACCCGCTCGGCAATCCGTTTCGCGAAGCGTTCCTCGCCATACCGCCTGAAAATATCCACAAGGACATCTATTGTGCTATCGTTGACGACCTGCATAGCCGTGAGGGTAGCCTGCTTAGCACTCTCCAGCCCTCGTCCGAGATTCATACGCATGTCTAAAGGACCGGTGTGATTGAAACTAAACCCACGGTGTGGTGTATCTAACTGTAAGGATGATACGCCTAAGTCAAGTAGAATGCCATCAACAGCATGAACTGAGTGTCTTGCCAGTAAGACATCCATTTCAGCAAAATTGCCGTTAATAAGCGAGACCCGCTCACCGAATGTGTGTAGTCTATTTTCAGCGACGGTGAGAGCGTCAACATCCAGATCTATGCCAATCAGACGCCCGCTGGGAGCGGAGATTTCCAAGATAGCCGCACTATGCCCACCTAACCCTACAGTTCCATCTATATAAACGCCCTCCGGCTTCGGGTTGAGAAAATCAACCACTTTATCACACAAAACTGGTATGTGGTGTGTATCCATACTTGTTCCAACATGACTTTATACCTTATCACTTCTTATAGCTGCTTAGCAAGAAACGTGCCAATTATCTCTGCGTTAGGGGCCACCTCAGTTATCTATCCGATTTCGATAGATAGCCGTCACAAGTTCCATTGTCTTGACTGCATCCGCGAAACAGGTTAACGGCTGCTGATTCTGCTGGATACAATCCACAAAGTGCCGACTTTCGCCATAAAATCCATAGGTTCTGTGAAGTTTGTCAGAATCCGCCGCTGCCTCCGGTGTAATTTCGGTTGTGCCTTCGGGCGTGTGAAGTACCGCGCGTCCACCTGCGTCGGGATTGATATAGGCGGAAATTCCACGTGCGTGCATTTCAAATGTATGGATGCGCCCGCCAACTGCCCAATTCGTGCCAAGATATCCGGAAGCACCACTCGTAAATTTGACGAGTGCGTTGAAACTGTTCTCACGCTCGGAATGGAAGCTATTGATGTCACTGGCAACGGCTTTCACCTCGCCCCCACCAAGCCATCGGAGCGCGTCTACGGCGTGAATCGCATCACAGGTCAAAACGTCTATCACGCCATCGTAATAGAGCGCATTCGGTGTGTTTTTATGGAAGATTGACATGCATTGGATAATGGGACCGTTCGCCTCAACTGTCGCTTTAACCTTTTGTAAAAGCGGGATGAAACGGCGATTAAAACCGACCATTGTTTTACAGCCGTTCTTTTCCGCAGCAAGTGCCATTTCCTTCGTTTGATGGAGCGTGACACCGGGCGGTTTCTCAATAAAAACATGATGCCCCTGCGAAAGGCAGTGAATAGCAAGCGGGAACAGGTGTTGCGGCGGCATCAATATATAAACAGCATCTGGTGAGGTTTTCTCAAGCATCTGTCGATAGTCGGTAAACGTCTGATCAATCTCAAACCGTTCCGCTGTTGCCTGAAGTTTTGATGGCACCAGATCGCACAATCCGACAAGATTAACATCTTCGCACTCTCGGAGCGATGGGTAATGAACACCGTTTGCCATACCACCCGCCCCAATTAGGGCAATATTGATTTTTTTCATCTGCTTCGGCTCCTTGATAATTTTCCTTGCATATTACACGATGATGTGTTATTATACAACTGTCTAATTTCAATCAAACCTACAATCAGGATATAGGGTAGGTAGTTTTATGGAGAATAATAACTTCAACGAACTGCTCCTTCATACATTAAAACAGCTCGGTATCCGCTTGGATCGTGTGGATGATCGCTTGGATCGTGTGGATGATCGCTTGGATCGCATGGATGCGAAATTGGATCGGAAGGCCGATAAAGAAGATGTCAAACACTTAGCAGAAAAGCTTGATGCTACCAACGAAGCCGTCAAAAACCAGGGGGAACGTCTCGATCAGATTGAAGGCGGAATTAAGACGTTGCAATGGGTGCTCGGGGTTGAGATAGCTCTCGTCGGCATCATTGTCGCGTTTCTCAAGGCATGTTAGTCGAACCACAATTACCTCCATCTGATTCTTTATTCCATGAAGATGCCCACCATAAGGTAACAACAGATATTGTGAACACAGATCCTATTAAATTAGAGCTTTACAAAAACATGCTGACCTCGGTTGCCGAGGAGATGGGTGTAACGCTCCAACGGACAGCATTTTCACCGAACATCAAAGAACGGCTTGATTTTTCATGTGCAGTGTTTGACGGTACAGGCAAAATGGTGGCGCAAGCTGCACACATTCCCGTACATCTCGGCTCTATGCCGCTTTCCGTCCTCGCAGCGATTGAACATACCGAAATGGCACCCGGTGATATGATCGCCCTCAACGATCCGTATCGCGGTGGCACTCACCTACCCGATATCACGCTTGTTGCCCCCGTCTTTTCAAGTGCAAATGGCAGTAAGACAAAAAACGAACCTGTCTTCTTTGTCGCCAACCGCGCCCATCACGCAGATGTCGGTGGGATGGCGCCGGGGTCAATGCCGATTGCAACAAGTGTCATCCAAGAAGGCATCCGTATTCCACCTGTCAAACTTATCCGAGCTGGCGAATTGGATACCGACCTCTGGGAACTGATTCTTGCCAATGTCCGTACACCTGAAGAACGCCGCGGTGATATGGAAGCACAACTCGCAGCGAACCGCGTCGGCGAACGCCGGTTGCGGGAGATGATAACCAAATACGGCGTAACAGAAATTGCTGCATATATGGAGGAACTGTGTGCGTACGCCAGCCGAATGATCCGGGCACGCCTCCAAGAAATCCCTGATGGGCGTTACGTATACGCCGATGTACTTGATAACGACGGTATTACCGATGAACCGATTGAAATACGGGTTGCAATTGAGGTCGAAAATGATACAGCAGTTGTCGATTTTACAGGCACAGCACCACAGGTCCGTGGGTCTGTCAATGCGATTTACGCGATTACGCTTTCCGCAGTTTTTTACACTTTTCGATGCATCGCTGGGGCAGACGTTCCCGCCAATGCTGGGTGCTTAGAACCCATCCGAGTGATTGCCCCAGAGGGTACGGTTGTGAACGCGAATTTCCCTGCGGCGGTTGCCGGTGGAAATGTCGAAACATCACAGCGCATTGTTGATGTACTACTCGGTGCATTGGCGCAAGCCTGTCCCGACCAGATTCCTGCTGCGAGTTCCGGCACTATGAATAATCTCACAATCGGCGGCTATGATGCTTCACGTGGAAAGGATTTTACCTACTACGAAACGATCGCAGGCGGGATGGGGGCACGCCCGAACCGGGATGGTATTGATGCCATCCACACACACATGACGAATACAATGAACACTCCCATAGAGGCAATTGAGACAAACTACCCGATGCAAGTGGCAGAATATGCAATCCGACGTGGAACAGGTGGCACAGGGAAATTTCGCGGTGGTGCCGGTGTTATTCGAGCACTGAAGCTCTTGACAGATGCGGAAGTTACGATCCTTTCAGAACGCCGAACCCGCGGCCCTTACGGTTTGCAAGGTGGGGAATCCGGACAACCGGGGTGTAATGTGTTAATCTCTGATGGCGAAGAGCACCCGTTAGCGGGCAAGGTGTCCGTTTCTACGCGCGAAGGCGATGTTATTCGCATAGAGACACCGGGCGGTGGAGGATTCTTGTCTGAGTAATTAACACGGAGACCAGCAATGAAAAAACTGACGCGATCAGCATTTCAGAGAGCAAAAGACTTTATAATGGATCAGGGAAGAACGTTGGACCAAAGGCGTTTTGAATTCCATTTTGAAGATGGACCCGCTGATGCTGTCCTTGCCGCGCTAACACCTTATCAAAACGACGACGGTGGTTTCGGCCACAGTTTGGAACCTGACATCAGAACACCTTTTTCGTCTGCAATTGTGACCACAGTCGGTTTCCAAATTCTCAGGGAAATTCGGGCACCTGCAAGTCACGGATTGGTGCGGAAGGGGATCCAGTATTTTATCGCCACCTATGAGGTGTCACAGCAGGTATGGCCTATCATTCCACCTGAAGTGGATGATGCCCCTCACGCACCTTGGTGGAATTATGAGAATAGTGCCGAAACCTTCGGTCAGTTTCTGGTCAACCCCCGCGCTGAGATTGTCGGATATTTGCACGAATTTAGCGATGGCGTGCCGACGCAATTGCTGAAGACATTAACAGCGGCCGTTTTGGAGCATCTATATTCTCTACCCGACGAAATGGAGATGCACGACTCCCTCTGTTTCGTAAGGCTCGCGGAGACAGAGACTCTACCGAATACGGACAAGGTCTGGGCAAAACTCGCTCGAGCGGCTGCGCCCGGTGTTGCCCGGAACGCGGAGCAGTTGACTGACTATGTTCTCAAACCTCTGTGGTTGGTGCCCTCTCCAGAATCACCCTTAGCTGCTGGGCTCAAGGATGAGGTGGAGATGAACTTGGACTTTGAGATCGAACAGCAGGGCGAGGACGGCTCTTGGTCCCCGAATTTCTCCTGGGGCGATCAATATCCAGAGGCGTGGCGAACAGCCAAGCGAGAATGGCAATCGAGGTTCACGGTCGATACTTTGAAAACATTGAAAGATTTTGGTCGCATTGCGCAAAAGGGTGAATAGAAAGTGCTGATTGACTCAATTGGCAGGATCAATTTACTTTGCGCGTTATGTTAGTGGTCTGCGAATAAACACGATTTGGCCTGCAAAGAAAAACACAACGTTATAAAGCAAAAGAACCACCAGCAGATTGAAATGCATTGATATTACGTCTGAAAGGAAAAACTTCGGTGGAACAAAATCTGGTGGATCTGCCTTCAAAATACGTTGTAGGATTTCATAGTCCCCCGTTTCTTCAATATATCTATTGACGTGTTCGGCGTATTGGCGACGGTATTGAATAACAGCGCGCCGGAAATTCCATTCGCTGAGAATCCCGGTATTGGCTACATCAGTCGCTAAAAAAACAAATGCCGCCGAGGGTGAAATTAGAGAGATGGACAGGTTCATATCGGCTTGCACTTCAACCGCATTGATGAAATTTTGCCGGATTTCTGCTGCCTTTCCGACGCTTAGGTTCATCTGTCTCCGCTCCGCTTTCGCGCGGATTTTGTCTATAGTTTGTTTCTCCGCGTCATTTAGAGCTGCAGGATCGCCGCCATGCGCTTTTATGAATGCCTCTACTGCCTCGTTGCTCTCTTGCCAAATATCTCCTGAGAGTCTTCGTATATTCTCATGGACCTCATACACTGTAGGGGTAGGGCGCAAATAGGCGGCTAAAAATGGACTGAAGTTGGGAATCACTAAAACCATGACGACCCATAACGCCATCAAAAGAGTTAGTGTCGTTTTCGGATGTTTTGTCAAACACGATCCAAAAAGCCCAAGCGCACAAAAAACAGATAGGTAAAGCAGAGCGAGGAAAAAAAGAAATAAGGTCGCTACCCAATCAGAGGGACGAAGATTCACATTCGGCATCAGGTATAGGAGCAGAATCACACTCATCAGTGCTGGCAATAGAGAAGTGATTAGGCTGAGATAACTCCCAACGAACTTTGCAGTCAAAAGCAAAGGACGTGAGATGGAATTTACCAACACCAACCGTAAAGTCCCGCGACGAGATTCTCCCGAAATCGTGTCATACGTAAACACGAATGCTAACAGACTCCCGACGATATTAAAGAAAAAAACAAAATCCAACTGGGAAAAGAGGTAGCGGTTTGGGTTATTAACAAATTGTCGATTGTTCTCAAATTGAGGCCCCATTTTTGCTTCACTATTGGCATTCAAAGAGAGTTCTTCGTCCAATCCTGTTGCCAAAACCCGCAATGTCGGCAGGTCCCGGTTCATCCAGTACCAACTATACTTATTGGTATACAGATAGTCTTTGAGTTTGTAGCCTGTATATAATTGCCGTCCTGCCCAAGTCTTATCCGTCGCTAACATTGCCGTTGAACCGATGAGAAAAATCAGTGCAAGGATCATTGACACCGCGAAACGGGCACTGAGGATATGATCATGTATTTCTTTTTTGATTAATGTCCAGAACATGTTTTCCTCAATTCCGCTGTCATCTTACATCATAACGATGGAACGCTAAATTTGCTCCCATGAACAGCAAGACGTTCCACAAGAGAAGCAGTTGCAAATCAATCCAAACTGCAGAGAAACTGCGTTCCAGTGGCTGGGGGCGATGCACAAACATGGACCATTGTCCCTCTTGTCTCACACCGCGTTTAAGCCATGCGAAAAGTCGCCGTCGATAATCTTGATAATCTGGTATTCCTGTTTGTGCGAGCGTCGTTGAACCGTGGACGTAGGATGCTAATGGCGAAAGACGGGAGAGGTTTTTTCCTAACGCAATTTGGCGGTCGATTTTGGAAATGTAGGTATCGTCCATTGACCACAATATCTCTCGTTGTTCCTCAGTGATGTCGTGTTCGGTAACAACCTGTTCCTTCATTTGTCTGTGCTCACCTTCAGACGGAGCGGGTGCTATTGTCCGCGTCGTTAAAAGCGCGAGCCTCGGTATCCATAACGTCCATATCATCGAGATAAACAGACACAAAACGAGGGAAGTTGCCTCTCGATGAACCACTGTAGAAACGAGTAGACCGAGTGTAAAAAACACAGAGAGATAGATTAAAGTAAAACCGATAATGCCGCCGAGCCGCAGAAAATGTTCACCGGAAAGTGAAACGCTGGAGAAGGTATACATATAGATGAACATGAGCAGCACTGCTGGAGAGAAACTCAAAAGCAGACTGATATAGCCGCCGATCCATTTGCCTAATAGGAATGTTGATCGCCGAAGAGAGTTGCTCAGCACCAAGGAGAGGGTATGTGTTTCTTTTTCACCACAAATGCTATCATAAGAGAGAAAAATCGTGAGGACTGACAAGACTATGCTGACAATATAGACAAAGTCAGGGGTCTCAAAGAGTTCAAAGATGTGACGCTCCTCACCAAAACGCATGAAAACCTGTCCGATGACGTTATATCGAGGATGATAATTTGGGATGACTGGGCGGATTTCATTTGTCCCTTTCGCGATTAGGCTCAGGGGTTGTGGAGGTCTGGAGATACCTCGAGCCAAATTCGACTGTTTTTCGCGGTGTTGGTAATCGTGCGACATTAAAACGATAGAAATTACACATAAGACGATACACACAATGCTTGTTAGGATGTAACGACCACTTGTAAGATTATCAATTAGTTCGTGCTTGATTAAATTACCAAGTTGATGCATATTGTTTCCTAAGGCGCATACTAACAGTTTACGCTACAAATACGGAACTCACGTTATCCTGCTTTCTGTCCGAGAACCTTTAAAAACTCTGGATCATCCTTTACATCCGAGAATCCGGGGGACTCAAGGAAAGACGGGTAGTAACTATCCATATAATTATGGCCCCTAACCACATAAGCGTCCTGAGCGATCTTCAAATGGTGTAAAGTCTTCTCGCGATCCTTCTCGGATGCCCAAATGCTCACAGCAAGCAGAAAGTGACTACCTTCGGTGTAATTTCCCAAATCAATAGCGACTTGTAGGAGACGTTTCGCCGCATTATACTTCTTAGACCACACCAGACAACAACCAACGTTGTGAGCAGCGCAAAAAAGCTCGTAAAGATTTACAGGAAAACCTGCATCCAGTTTTTTTAACTCTCCTTCAATAAATGTGTGCGTTTCGGTGTAGACTTGATCGAAACGATCCCAATCTTCTTGTTTGCTATACAACTGCAGTCGAATCTCTCTCACAGCCAACCAGTATTTAAAATAAGACCCCCAACCGGGTTTACCATTGGCACGTTCCAACTTTTCTATTTCGAGAAGTGCCGCATCTAAGCAGTCGTTTCTTTGTAATATCGCTGCTCCGGTTCGGAGAAAATCGCAACGACTGTACTTACTCACTTCAGCGTCTTCTAAGCGTTCAGATGCCTCATTATAAAGTTGAATCCAGTCATCAATACGACCTTCCGCTTTCCAACATCCGGCAGCGTTCAGATTAGAAATAGTCCTTAAGACATATTTTTCTGACTGTTTGCATGCCCAACGGTAAAGCCGCGTCTGCTCTTCAATAGCTTCTCGGTTTCTCCCAACAAATGCAAGACTCTCGACTAACGACTTATGCATCCAATAACGCTCCGTATCATCTGGCGCGTCATTCATATAGTTACGGAGTAAAAGTATCCGTTTTTCCATCCCGAGTTTACCCATATATGGGTATATCTCATTAAGAGCAAGATGCACCAACTCAGGTGTGGTTTCACCCCTAAGCGCGTCTTCAATCTCGTTGGATGCCTCCTTAAGAATATCCGCTCTTGATGTGGGATCAGATTTTACTTTTTCCATGAATGCATCAAAGTTGCGACGAATATCTTTCACTTTATCAGACATAATAAAATCTCCTTTGGAACCACCCCAAATCTCGCGAATTGTAGGTTCCTCCCTCTTCAACCGCTTGCGGGCGCGGTGGAGCCGACTCTTGACGGTGTTCGGCGATATACTCAAAAACTTACTAATGTCTTCGCATGTCATACTATCGAGATAATGAAGCGTTACAACACTCCGTTCACCCTCCGGTAACTTTTGCAGGAGGCGTTCGATGGCTTCGCGGTGCCGTTCACTCACGAATTCTCTTTGTTGGTCAGTACAGTATCGCGTATAAGCCAATTCTTCTAATTCCGCTGGTGACATTGCATCTAACGATTCCATCGGAATCCGCTTCTTTTCAAACCACGCGAAACACTGACGCGCAGCAATCACATAAAGCCATCCGGCAAACGTATTCGGGTTTTTCAGCGTCGGCAGTTTTTCGTAAACTCTGAGGAATATATCTTGCGTGATTTCTTCAGCAATGTGGAAATCACCGATTTTCCGGCGTACGAACGCGTGGACCGGTTTCTGATATTTCCGCACAAGGGTACTGAACGCAGACTCATCACCGGCCAACGTCCGTTCAATCAATTGCACGTCATCATTTTTCATGCAACACCTCCTAAAATATGTTGTCTCTCAAAACGTTAAGATAGGAATTGATGACAGAAAGGTTGCATAAAATACAAGATTTAGGAAAAATTCTATCATTAAAGTGGGGAAATTTGAAATAGAACGAGAAACTTGAGTTGAGAATAAGCCGGATTCTGTATGTGATGATCATTCATCTGGGATGGATGTTACCATCCACCTCAAGCGGTTACCTGGGGACGAGGCGGGCAACCTGTATGTGTCCCCGATTTACCTTGCTCCAGATGGGGTTTACATAGCTCCATAAGTCACCTTATGGACTGGTGCGCTTTTACCGCACCGTTTCACCTGTACAGCGTTTTGAGACGTTGTAGTTTACTTTCTGTTGCACTTTCCATAGCGTCGCCACTCCTGGGGGTTACCCAGCATCCTGCCCTGCGGAGTCCGGACTTTCCTCATCCCGATGGTAATACTACAATCAGGACGCGACCATCTACTCAACTCAAGTGCTTCTATTATAATCTATCTGGCAACTTAAAGGCAACGAAATCGGAACGTCCTTATAGGATTAGGTTGAAGTGATTGTTTCGTTCAATGTCTCATACCATGAGTCTTCAAATAGCATGCGGAAAGACATCGTTTTGTTACTCGGTGATGTGATATCCATCGTGCCGTGTTGTGTAGCGTTCCGATATGCGATTTCTAATGTTTCGATAAGTTTCTGTTTGTAGGTGGTGTCACTGTTGCCCTCAAGGTGCTGCCCCTTGGTTTCAAAGATGCAGAGCCTTTGCGGTCCTGTTTCACTTCGCTGAACGCAGGCGATAAAGTCTGGATAGACGCGGTCGCGCCGCCACCCTTGCAAGAAATATCCTTGCCTCGCAGCAATACGGTGCCACCATTGGATTGCGCTCTGTTTGTCTATGTAGAGTGCAAAATCTGTTTCTAACTTGTTAAATTCCGCTTCAAACACCTGTTCAAATAGGTTAAGTTGTAGCGGATCCCCGTGTGGATGCGTCATCGGTCTCGCTTCAGGTGTGAGGTTGACCACAAGTGTTCTTTCCAGTTGGTAGTTTAATGCACCATCGGCTTGCAGGTTAAACTGAATTTTCTGAGCCTCCAATTTTTCTTTAAAAACGGTCTCAGCGAGTTTATCGACGCGAGCATGCAAACGACGCTTCAGGTACTCGGAGAGATATAACCGGTGCGTGTATAATGTTTCTTCGTCAATACCTTTTACACGGTAGGCAGCAAGAGTTTCTTTTACGATGCGTGCGCCATGCCACGGATTCGGCAACACATCCCCCAACCGTCGGACGAAAAATGCTACCTCTAAGTTGTGTGCCGCGCTTTCTTGCAACTTTTTATCAATCACGGCTTCGTCTTGGAGGTGAATAGTGGCGCGGATCTCCTGAAGTTGTGCCTCCTCGCCTAAATTGATAGGTGCCACCGCGTCGAGTTGATACCAGTCAATAGCACTGAGGATGTCACGCTCGTAATTGAGTTCATGCCAACTCTGCCCCCGTTTATGAAGGACACGCGGTAGAAAAATATCTACATCACGATAGTCTGCCTTACGTTTGATAGTTCGCCGCACACGCTCCACACCAGTTCCTTCAACAAAGTCGCCTAATCCTGTCAACCCTTCTGCTTCCAACCCTTTCTTGACGTTCGTGACTGCCTTCTTGACCTCCTGATTGTAGCAGAAGACATAACAACTATCCAGTTCTGGGTGTTTTGTGGCACGGGCGTAGGGTTGGCGCATTACTCTGCCGATGAGCTGCGTCATTGCTGTTGCCGCTGTGGTGTTGTCAAGAAGTGCAAGCAGGTAAGCAAATGGGCAATCCCACCCCTCCTTCAAGGCATCTTTCGTGATAATGTAACGGACAGGACAGAATGGACTCATGAGGTCAGTTCCTGAAAGTTCATCTTGATCTGACGATTTCACCTTAACCTGTTCTGCTGGCACCCCTAAAGCGTCAATGAGTTCTTCGCGAGCATCTTCAGCATGCACGCGTACACCGTCGCGCTGGCTTTTGCCAGTGCGCTCCACACGAATGACTGCAATAGGACGTATATGGCGGTCTTCTGCTTGCTCAAATCGATTCGCAGCCTCCTCAAGTTTATCGCGTTCTATTTTCGTCTGCGCAAGCGTATATTTCCAATCCGAATTCGGAAAATTCCTGAGTTGAATTGGGAGTTTAATCATCTCCTCTTCTTTGAGTGCAAGACCGGAGACGTTAACGAGAATGTTGCTGATGCCGAGTTTCGGGGTCGCAGAGAGTTCCAATACAAAACGTGGGTTGAGCCGATTGACCGCCTCTACAAATGTTTTATTACGGGTAGGATCTGGACTTCCATAAGCTTTGTGTGCCTCATCCAAAATTACTGTTGGGCGGAGTATCTTCAGGACGTTAAAAAGGCTCTGTTTGATGAGCGCGTCTTTGGGATTTCTGGCAAGCCGGGGTTGTGCGGTTTGGTCATCTTCTGCTGTTTCAAGATCGGGGTGTTTTTCCAAGAGTGCCTGATGCTTCCGCATATCGTCCTCAACGGGAAAGAAGGAGGCATAACCGCTGCTATCTCGGAAAATTTTGAGGAATTCCCTATTTCGGTTCCGGTTTGCAGCAGGAAGCATAAGGAGCATAATACAAAGGTGGTTTTCAATATCCTGTTTCGTGAATCTGTCGTCTTTTTGGAGCAGCTTGACGCGTCCACCGGAAGCACGCTCCATAATCTGTCTGTATGGATGCTCTTTGTTGCGAAAAGCATCCCATGTCTGTGTGTAGATGGCTCTGGTCGGGACAAGCCATAGCACAAAACCTGTACCAAGTTTCAAGTGACGCACAGCCTCTACACCCAACAAGGTTTTCCCGCCACCCGTCGGCACTTTCAGACAAACATGTGGAATCGGTTCACCGGCGGCACTCTGACGCGAGATGTGTTCTGGAATTATGTCCTGTCCCTGAGCATCTGTGACACCCGGCAACACAGATGCTTTTCGTAAACTTTCCCACGCTGCGAGCGGATAATCTTCCGCTTGCTTTGCCAAATTCTCTGCCTGCTCTATCAAGAAGTCTGGAATGTCATCTGATGCAAGGTATGCGGTGGTTTTATCTGCTTGTTGGCGTGCCTCCTTGAGTGCCTCCAGATAGCGGTCCAATGTATCTAATGTTTGTTGTTGGTAGTCTTTAAGTTCCATTGTGCAATCACTTGTAGTAAATTTCCAAACCCACAAACTTCCAGACCGGGTAGGTGCGGTTTCCTAATCGCACTTTAGAGCGCGATTGTAACTTCCTCAAAAGACTCGTTCTCCGTTCGACGAATTGCCTCTTCACGATTGTATTCTATAGTCTCGCGAAGCGTAATTCGTAGTGATTCAAGCAATTCGTCCTTAGTCCGTTCTTGGCCATTTACGCCGGGAATTTCCTGTATCCAGCCGATCCACCAGCCTTCGTCCTTTTGGATAACAGCCGTATAGGTTTGTGTCATCGGTCTTGTCCTCCCTTAAAGTGATACAATAAGCGTAGCACGAATTTACAGTAAAATCAAGTCAACTAAAATTTGGACAATTTTAAAATGCCCAAAGGTGTTCCATCAGATGCCTTCTTCTGTAGCATAGGAAACCGTTAGCCTGTGGCCCTGTAGACAATATGGGGACGAATTGTCCAAAGTTTAGTAAGATCAAGTCAAATATGAACAAGGCAAACCGTTATCTACGCATCCGAAATGCGGTGGATGTTGTACGGAAGTTGGCAGAACGTGATGCCTATATCTGTCAACTCTTTCTGACTGACGAATTTTTGGGGTGCATAGACGTAGGCTTTTTTACCGGTCTCTTTACATGCTTTGGCAATCTGTTCTGTCCGTTTTCCATCTAACGCAGATTTATTGCTCTCCAAAAATTCTAAAGCCGGTTCATAGATGAGATAGAAACGGATGCTGTTGGTTTCGCCGAAGCAGTAATCTTTTTGTTTTCTGATAGAGGTTAATGCACTGCCGGTTGCGGTATAGGCGATATAGTGTGCTAAATCTTCGTAGGTGGGGAGTGTTTCACCGGTGAGCATGCCTTCTTCGTCAATCGGTTCGCCGAGGGTACAGTAGGTGAAAGAACCGCCGAGGCCATCTCGCAAGTTTTCATTTGTGGCATTCTCAACACCATTTATGACGCGTCGGACGCGTTCGGCGGTAGTGGTATCAGCATAGCACTCACATTCGACGAGGATAAACTTTCGGTTCCCACCATCCTCTTTGTTGAGCGCGAGGACAGCGTGGGCAGTGGTACCGCTGCCAGCAAAAGAGTCGAGGATAATGTCGTTCTGTTTGGTAGCAAGACTAATCAAATCCTTCAACAGTTGAACTGGTTTAGGATTGTTAAAAACTTCTCGGTTGCCAAATATTTGTTTCAATACAACGGTTCCATTACCACTGCTATATTCAGGTTTGTAAAACAAAGACTTTGGCTTTTTGGTTGGTAAGTCGCCGAGACTGGGTCTCTGTTTTTTGAAAAGATTGATTCCAGATTTTGTCCGCTCTACTATGATATTGTGAGATTCGACAGATACTTTTTCCTTACTCCATCGCCAACTCATTTCTTCGCCATCTGTGATTGGAAATAATTTTCTATAATTCTCTTTCTTGGATAAATCTTCAGCGACTGTCAATTTGTTATTCTGATTGATAAATATTGGATAGTACAAATTAGGTCTCTTAACTCTTGGTGCGTTCACACCAGTAGATTTCAGATTAGCTCCTTTTTTGTAATATCCATAATCGTCTTCCAACCATGTCGTTAATTCTTCCTCATCCAATTTAAACTCACCAATCTGAGCAAGTGTTTTGTCTTTTGCCCAACAGAAAGTATATTCATGGGTTCCAGCAAATCCGAATTCATCATTGTTACCTTTAAGATTCATAACAGTCGGCAAACAAGCAATAAAATTTGATCCATCAAAAATTTCATCCATCATCAAACGTAAATTGTGTACTTCATTATCATCTATTGAGATGAAAATAACACCATCATCGGACAGCAATTCATGCAATAAATGGAGTCGAGGCCACATCATACACAGCCATTTATCGTGACGCTCCATATCCTCAACATCAATAGAGCTATTTTTTTGAAGCCACGCTTGCATCATTGGACTGCTAACGTTATCGTTATAGACCCAATTTTCGTTCCCGGTATTGTAAGGGGGATCAATATAGATGCACTTG
>VYCT01000389.1 GCA_009843785.1 Candidatus Poribacteria bacterium
ACCTAACAATATCAACGACAGACTACCCTCAAAAAAAAATGGGGGTAAGTGACGAGCAACTTTTCTTGCAATCCGTTTAAACCTGTGGTATCCTATTTATACATAATAACAGACAATAGGTGAAAAACAATGAAATTAGGTTTATGCACCATCGCTTTTCAGGAAAAACCGTTGGAAGAGGTTATAGACATTGCAGCGGATTACGGTTTTGATGGCATAGAACTCTGGGGGAAACCGCCGCATTTACCAGAAGACTACGACGAAAGCTACGCCAAAACCGTCAGGGACATGGCACAACGGCAGGGGTTAGTGATCTCGGCGTTCGGTTCGTATGTTGACCCTTTAATGCACCTTCACCAGAAACACTTTGAAGAAGCCTTTAAAATAGCACACGACTTAGGTACCGACCTTGTCCGAATCTGGTCGGGTGGCGGTGCTTCAAGATCCATCACCGCTGCTGATAAACGGCTGATCCTTTTTCGATTGGTGAGTATTACGCAGTGGGCAAATTTCCGCAATATCCGACTCGGACTGGAAATGCACAACAACCATCTCACCGATAGCGTTGCAACTATTTTGGAGACAATTGAACAGGTTAGGCTGCCTGCGCTGAAAACCTACTATCAACCGCTTGCCCGGTCGGACGCTGATGAACCGCACGCCGCTGCTGAAAAACTCGCGCCACATATTGCGAACGTCCATGCGCAAAATTTTGATGAAACTGGCAAAGCCTGTCCGATCGCCGAAGGTGTCGTGGACTACACCCGAATCGTTGAAATTCTCAAGGATGCGAACTATGATGGATACCTTGAAGTCGAATTCGTTCACGGCGATAACAAATTAGAAGCACTCCAACGCGACCGGGACTATCTTGCGAGTTTAATTAATACAACAAACGGGGATGCCCTGAAAAACCTGGATATTGAGCCTGTTTAAAATTAACACAAGTTTGTCTGAACAAACGTCTATTCGTCTGAGACAGAAAGCGTCCGGGTATCTTGATGCGTTTAGAAGTAGGCATCATCGCATTGGTAGAAGAGGTTCTTGGAACAACAGCAGACCGCCGCGCACAGTTTGACTGGCTCCGTAACAAACCGAGTTGCAAATATTTTGGCAAATATTACGACGCGGCCATGGCACTTTACGCTGAACTTGACGGCGACTGGAAAGGCACAACTGCCAAAGCCGACGGGTATCTTGTTCCCGATGCCTATTTTCCAGACCCGTATCATTTTATCTTTGAGTTTGACGAGCTGCAACATTTCACGCAATTCCGAGAGCGGACTTTTCAATTTTATCCAGAGAACATTCGGCTCGCCTACGTGCCGGAGCAATATCGTCAGTTTTGCCAGCAACACCATGTCGCAGCACTTGCGAAAGGCCCAGAACGCTTCCGGCGCCACACTGCGGATTTCCCGTATACAAATGGTCGTGCTGCGCAACGTGCTTTTTTCGACACATTTCGGGATTGGCTACCGCCTCTGCACGGGCTGAACCCGACCGTTAGGTTAGCCGAATTTGAAGTCGTGCCTATCCTGAGTGGACAATTAAGTGGTGAAACAGCTAAGGTTTACATGGAACAATTACTTCACGAACGGTTTAAAAGATCTTCATACGATGCCACAGGCTAACAGCCTATGCTACGAAAAATGAGGTCTGATCAGAGAAACTTAGGTCCATCTTAAAGTTGCCCAAACTATAGTGATATAAAGGTAGGATAGATAACGCCACATGAGCATGCGAAAGCCTGCAAAGGTGAACATTTCAGAACATCCACTGTTCCAAATAATAGGACAGACCCCGCTCGCGAAGATAGATATCTTCGCTGATGAGTTACCGAACGTTGACATTTACGCGAAGATAGAGACCTATAACCCCGGAGGTTCGATTAAAGATCGACCGGTCTTAAGAATGCTGACTGAGGCGATTGCCTCGGGCGAGCTCACACACGAAAAGGTTATCCTTGATTCGAGTTCTGGCAACGCGGCGATCGCCTACGCTATGATAGGTGCAGCCCTTGGCTACAAAGTAGAACTCGTAATTCCAGACAACGCCAGTGAAGAACGGATAAAGCGTATCCAATCACATGGGGCAAACATCATCTATACCGATGCTCTCCTCGGTTACGATGAGGCGCTCCGGGAAGTTGATCGGCGCTATGAAGCGCGACCGGATCGGTATTTTTTTAATTCGCAATACGACAATGAAAACAACTGGCAGGCGCACTACGAAACCACCGGTGTCGAAATCTGGGAGCAGACAGGTGGAAAAGTTACACACTTCGTTGCTGGTGTCGGGACTGGCGGTACGATCACGGGTGTCGGTAGACGGCTCAAAAGCTGCAATCCAAACATCCAAGTCTGTTCTATTTCACCGGAGGTGTTCCCTGGTATTGAAGGGCTCAAACCGCTTGGGGACCCAGAGAATATTGTGCCAGCCATTCTGGATGAATCGGTGATTGATAGCCGGATCCCGACGACGATTGAAAACGCTTACGAAATGTGCAGTCGTCTTGCGCGCCGCGGTTGGTTCGTTGGTCAATCTTCCGGTGGCTACTTGTACGGTGCCTACAAAGTTGCCCAACAAATTCAGGAAGGCGTTATCGTTACTGTGTTTAACGACCTCGGCGAACGCTACTTTAGCACGAGATTGTGGGATTAACCCAAGGAGTTGTATGGAAACGACAGTTATTCCGTTTCGCGGCTTACGCTATAACACGACCGAGGTGGAAGGGATTGCGAATGTCATAGCACCGCCGTACGATGTCATCAAACCCGAAGAACGGGTCGCTTTAGAAGCACATCATCCTGCCAACATCATCCGCTTAATTCTGAGCCAACCGGATCCTAATGATACCGACGACGCAAATCAGTACACACGCGCCGCGAGGCTGATGAACCAATGGATCACGGACGGGACGCTCGTAAGGGATGCGACACCGCGTTATTACATCTACGACCAGTCGTTTAGCGCACCAGACGAAAAAAGCTATACGCGCCGTGCCTTAATCGGACTCGTGAAACTGGAGCCTTTTGAAAACCGCGTCGTCTTACCGCACGAAAAGACGCACGCCGGACCGAAGGCTGACCGGCTCAATCTCATGCGCGAATGCCATGCGAACCTCAGCCCTATCTTCCTTCTCTACGCAGATACCGACGGCGACATCGAACGGATCATGGAAAGTTTCACCGATGAGCACCCCCCCGAAGTCGATTGTGAAGAACGGTTCGGAAGCACGCACCGGCTGTGGTCTTTAAACGATGCCGAACGGAACACCGAAATTCAGACCCTCTTTTCTGAAAGACCGCTCCTCATTGCCGATGGGCATCACCGTTATGAAACCGCACTCGCTTTTCAAGAAGAAATGGCGCACACCGGATTACAAGGATACGGGTATATGATGGTGAACCTTGTCAGGATGGAATCCCCCGGACTGGCGGTTTTGGCGATCCATCGGCTCCTCGATAATCTCAGTCCTGATAGTATCACCCACGCCATCACTAAACTGCCTGAAGTGTTTGAGGTACATGAGGTTGACACACAAGCAACCCTTATGGCACAATTAGAGGCACTTAAAGGGAAATCGCCTGCGGTTGGTATGTATACGGCAGACCATAACTACCGCTTACTAATCCCGCGTTCAACAATACCGGGTCAATTAGACGTAACACTCGTTCAAGAAACGCTTATCAAAGAGATATTCCGAGTTGAAACGTTAGCGGATCATATCAGCTACACCGCTTATGCCGACGATGCCGTGGCACATGTAAAAGGCAAGTCAGATCGCGTCGCGCTTCTGATGAACCCAACGCCGGTTGAGCAGGTGTTGGAAGTGGCTATGGCGGGTTCAACAATGCCACAGAAATCAACTTATTTCTATCCGAAGATGGCAACCGGTTTGGTTTTGAATTTGTTGAACTGGTAATGTCGTAAATAGCGTAACTTTGGAAGGCAGACCGATGTATTACGAACAAGAAAGAGATACTTTAGCATTTACGCACCAGTTATACGCCGAAACCCCTCGACAACTTGCATTTCAAGCGACCACTATGGCTGAGGCAGAAGCGTGGCAAGTTGAATTGCGGGCAAAACTGACCGAATTAGTCGGCGGTTTCCCGCCGGAGAGGTGCGACTTAGAATCGGAAGTTTTGGAGTCGCGGGAATTCCCCGGTTATATCCGTGAGACCGTGCAATTCAAGAGTCGTCGGCATTCGGTTATTTTTGGCTACTTCCTTTCTCCGAAGCCTCCTAAGAGTTCAACGCCAAACCCGACGATACTCTGTTTAGCGGGGCACGGGCGCGGCGTAGATGACATCGTGGGGATTGAGGAAGATGGCAGCATGCGTGCGGAATGGGGCGGTTATCAGAACGATTTCGCGCTCCAATGTTTAGCGCACGGTTACAGTGTGCTTGCGATCGAACAATTTGGGTTTGGGCACCGGCGCGATGCCGTCGCCCACCAAAAAGGTGGCGGAAGCTCCTCGTGCCAACCGAGTGCGGGTGCCGCACTTCTATTAGGCCAGACGATGGTAGGCTGGCGGGTCTACGATGCGATGCGCGCGTTTGACTATCTATCAACGCGTCCTGAAGTCGATATGAACCGTCTCGGTATCATGGGGATCTCCGGCGGTGGGACAACCACCTTCTTCACCGCGGCAATAGATACACGCGTCAAGGCAGCAGTCGTGAGCGGCTATTTCAACACATTTCGGGATAGTATCCTGAGTCTCAGCCATTGTATAGACAATTATATACCGAATGTGTTACAATATGCTGAGATGTACGATATTGCGGGGTTAATCGCGCCTCGTGCACTATTTATCGAATCCGGCACCGAAGATACGATTTTTCCGATTGAAGCCACCCGATTTGCGGTTAACGCAGCAAAAGCAATTTTCAATTGCTTCAATGCCGACGACAAACTGGGATTTGAGGTATTTGAGGCGGGGCATAGCTTCTACGGTGTCGGGGCATTTGAATTTCTCAAACAGGCACTGTAAAAGGAGGCGAGCGTGGCAATTGAACTATTTTCGATCGGCACAGAGTTAGTACTCGGACAGATTCAGGATACCAATGCCCACTGGATTGCGCAGCAGATTCTTCAGATCGGCGGGGAATTACGAAGGGTTACGATGCTACGCGACAACGCCGATGAGATGTCAGAGGCATTAGATTCCGCGATCCAACGGGAAACGTCTCTTATTCTGACAACAGGCGGTCTTGGTCCGACTCCAGACGATATGACTGTTGAGGTGATAGCGTCTCTCATCGGTACGCAGCCAGTGGTGAGCGAAGAGACGATCGCCGAATTCCGGCAGCGGCGCGAGATGTCAGAGAACGATGCCCTCAGCGAAGCCCTCACCAAAATGGCAACAGTCCCAGAAACGGCTATCGTCCTACAGAATCCGGCAGGTTGGGCACCTTGCATAAGCGTTGAACATAAAGCATCAACGCTTATGATGATGCC
Source organism: Candidatus Poribacteria bacterium (assembly GCA_009843785.1). GTDB lineage: Bacteria > Poribacteria > WGA-4E > WGA-4E > WGA-3G > WGA-3G. The sequence continues at coordinate 5,468 of VYCT01000389.1, forward strand.
TGGTCCACCGCGTGAGATGAAAGCTATCTTTGAAACGCATATTCAACCGTTGATCGCCGAACGGTACCGTGCGGAGATTACCACGGCGCGGGTTTATGTTAGCATGTTTGAAGCCGAAGTTTCACCACTGATGCAAAAAGTGATGGAACGTCACCCAGATGTCTACCTCAAAGCGTATGTCTCGCTCCGCAAAGCGGACGGGAGTACTATGCCGGTCGATTTAGTCTCAACAAGCACAGACAAATCGGACGCCGAGTTGCAATTGCAACTCGCTACCGATTATTTCCGCGCCCTTGTTGTTGAAGCCGGCAAACATTTTAGTCTTGAAAACCAATAATCGATGTGCTTTGTTAAGTGCACCGACTCGTAGGTGATTACCGTGTACCGTTGCAAGAAAGTGCTGTACCGCACCTATAAAAAAGGAGATTTATACTGTGAATCGCAAACCCTCAGGAAATAGACGAAAGCCGCAGACGCGTTACGCGAATCCGCCGCGCACGAAGCGGAAGTCACAACCGAAAAAGCGAAAAGACACGGATGCCGAGCTCGATAGTGAAGTCCAAGTCGAAGATGGGGAGCAAACAACCCCGTCTAAAAAGGATAAAATAGAGGTTGAAGGCACCGTCGTGGAACCTTTACCGAATGCGATGTTTCGCGTGGAATTGGATAACAAACATCAGATCCTTGCCCACATCTCCGGCAGAATGCGGAAGTTTTTTATTAAAATTTTGCCTGGTGACAAGGTGACTGTAGAATTATCCCCTTATGATCTGACGCGCGGACGTATCACCTACCGGAAAAAGTAGCTTCTCAATAGCGACTTGTAGGCGCGGTTTTCTACCGCGCACTCGTCAAGATTGCCATAGGCGCGCTTCCGAGCGTGCATTCGTTTACAAAGCAGCTCGCTTTTGCGATGCGACGTGGAAATTCCTATGAAACCTGCTGCCTTAGTTCACACCAATACCATCGAGGAAAAGGAGACAACCCGGCTCCTTGATGCGATTGAAGCGAAACGGGAGCAGGTAGAGGAACTCACCGTAACGATTGAAAAACTCAAGTCAGAAGTTGATGTATTTCAACACCGCTACAACGCCCACATCAGTCATTACTACCTCGAACTTGATAAAGTTGAACTTGAAACGAAGGAGTATAGCCTTCGGCTGCAACTCCGCCGAGAAAATGTGAGCGAGGAAGAGATAGAGGCACGTGTAGCATCCTGCTTTAGGGCGAGCCGGGCACGTGTTGATGCCTATGAGGCAGTAGACGCTTCACAACCGTCTCCTCAAGCGGACGAGATCCCTGTCTCTAAGGCAAAACACCTGCAAAATCTTTACCGTAAACTCGCCAAACGGTATCACCCAGACAAAGCCATAGACACCAAAGAACAGGATAGACGCGAACAGCTGATGCCGCTTATTAACCGGGCATACCACGAACACGACCTTCAGACCCTTGAGCGGTTAAGCCTGGGTGAAACAGAACCCGGTATCTCTGAAAAACCAGCTGCCGAGAAACGGGCAGCGTTACAGGCGGAACTCCGAAGCCTTAACCGTGCGGCAAGTGAATTGCGTTTAGACATAAACAGACTCAAGACAGGACGCACCTATCAACTCAAACAGCAAGTCGAAAATGCGAAGAAGGCGGGTACAGACCTACTCTCTGGACTCGCAAAAGATTTAGAGCGCAAAGTGAAAGCGAGCCGCTCCCGTTTAGCGAGCCTAATGAATATCTGGCATCGTACCCAATGACAGCGGAACGTCAACAGTAATTAACAGATACATTTTGGGAAGGAATTAATATGCAACTCACAGACAAAGTCGCTATTATCACGGGGGGTGGACGCGGTATCGGTAGAGCCATTGCCACGGCTTATGCAGCCGAAGGTGCGCGCGTCGTCATCGCTGCGCGGAGCAAGGCACAACTCGATGAAGTCGTTACAGAGATAGCCGCACAAGGTGGCGAAGCCCTTGCCGTGCCAACAGACTTGCGAATCCGCGCAGAAGTTGAGAATCTCGTTCAGCAAACCGTAGACCGTTTCGGAGGGATAGATATCCTTGTCAATAACGCAGGCATCAATCCGAGGGGCTTATTTTTAGATGCCACAGATGAAGAGTGGGAACAGGGCTGGCAGATTAATGTGATGGGTGTTGTGCATTGCTGCCGTGCCGCATTACCGATCATGCAGCAACAAGGCAGCGGCAATATCATCAACGTCGGCTCCGGTATGGGGCAAGTTGGACGCTCGAACCTCAGCGTCTACTGTGCCTCTAAAGCAGCACTGCATGGACTAACGCAGTCGATTGCCGAAGAGGTATGGGAAGATGGCATCATCGCGAACGTCCTTATTCCGGGTCCTGTGAAAACGGAGCTTTCAAAGCCTGCTTGGGAAAACTCAGGAACCTTCAGAGCACAAAGCGATCCATGGAAAGAACCGGAGCAGGTTGTTGCATCAGCACTTTTCCTTGCAACACAATCCCCTGCTACCGGTATGACAGGTCAGATTCTCAGTATCATGCGCCGAAATAGCCCGTGATAACCATTTTTGTAGCATAGACTTGTCAGTTTGTGCATACCTCTTTGTAGCATAGACTGTTAGTCTGTGCATACCTAAAGCAGGCTGCATGGCGTATAGTTCTCTTTGTAGCATAGACTGTTAGTCTGTGCATACCTATCCCTCATGTCAAAAGTATGTTCGCTTGTTTTTCTGAAAGCAGTCAACACGTGGATTTGACATGTTCGTTAGCACACAGTCTTTAAATGAGCGATAACGTCTTATTGATTCCTTGGTTGGTCAAGCAGTTGCTTGATGTTTTTCGGTAACTTAATATCAACCTTCTTCTCAAAGTCTTCAGCGTTTTCATAATCTTTCTGGAATGAAGCACTAATATCAAATCTATTGTCCTTGGCAAAATTTAGGTCTTTCTCGGCTTTATCCCATTCTTGTAAATGTAAAAAAGTTTCTCCGCGATTGCAATAGTAACGAGGTTCAGACGGTTTCAAATCTATTACCCTACTAAAGTTCTCAATAGCCTTCTTAAACTCTCCCTTCTCAGCATAAGCGTTGCCAAGCATATTATAAGCATCGGCAAGTTTTGATTCTAATCCCAATGCCTGTTTACAGTCTTTGATTGTCAGATCCAGTTGATCATCCTTATTATTCTTGTCGCTGCCAACCCTACTCTTATCGTAATAAACTCGGCTACGAAAAACATAAAGGATAGCAAGTTCTGGTTTTAATTCGATCGCCTTGGTATAGGCCTCGATGGCCATATCAAGTTCACTGTTAGATTTGTCTCTAATCTCGCCTTTGAGGTGGTAAGCGTGCCCGAGATGGATATAGGCATAAGGATCATCCGGTTTTAAACAAGAGACCTGTTTTAAATAACCAATAGCTTCATCCAATTCACCCTTATGATACAGATGAATACCGCGTTGTCTATAAGTTTCGGCATTGGATGTAACGGCGAGTTTATCATGAGCATAAGCACGGGCCATACCTTCAAAATCAGGGAACAATGAAACTTCAGTAATACCTGATAATTTATGCAGATCTCGCCGAATTTCTTGTTTGCTGCATCCTACGACTTCACACTCGGCCGCTTCTGGAATTTGGGGACCCCCAAATACGAAAACAGATTGTTGGGCAATAATACGATTATTCTGGAAACTAGGATGCCATTGATAGAGCGGATATCTTAGGTCTTCCCCCAGTTGAAAAAAATAATCAAGATTCTTCTCTATGGTTCCGTGGTCAACCGTTTTTAGAGGTTCCTCACCATCACTCCGCAAAATGACCACTTTACCATTTTTTCCTTTACCTGAGGAACTTTCCCGGCAAGCAAACCAGAGTGCAACTAATGCACTACGCGTAAAATCTATCAGGCATGTAGCTGCGCCAAGGTGCTGAAGTTCCGCAAGTAGTTCTAGGTCCGTAAGCCTCCTCCCATTTTTCCGATCTTGCATCAGAAGTCGAGCATCTGCTATCAACCCTAAATTGGCTTGGAGTAAATTATGGGAGATCCTATCTTCCTTCAACGATATGCGGCGATAAGTAGATGCTTCTATTGGATAACACACATCTGAAACACCACGAAATAAGTATTGCCCATCCTTGAATCGGTCCGCCCATTTTATAAACTCGCTCAAGCTCTTGATTTTTTCTCCCATTTATTGTCTCCTTTTCTTTCATGAAGTTAGTTAGTGGTGCCCGCGGTAGACGCTACTTCAGTATCAACATCTTCCGCGTGGCAGTAAATTCGCCTGCGGTCAACGTATAGAAATAGACACCGCTCGCCACACGTTCACCGACGTTGTTCCGACCGTCCCAATGCGCTGCACGCGCCTTGCTCTGATAGAAACCTGCTACCTGATGCCCTAAATCTAAATGCCGCACGACCTTGCCATCTACGGTATAGATCGTCAGGTCTACATGTGCAGGCTCGGAAAGATGATACGGGATCCACGTCTCCGGGTTAAACGGGTTCGGATAGTTGTGGAGCAGTGCCGTCTCCTCAGGCACTACCAGTCGTAAGAGTGCCTCAAGGTTGGCGATTCCTATCTTAAACGCACGGGACCCGTCGCTTTCCACTCGCGCGGTATCAATCCAGCCTTCAACGGTGCGATAGGTGAGCCCGGCTGGCATGCTTACCGATGGAGCCGCTGGAACCGGTGAGAGTTGTAGATGCTGTGCCACCTGCACCAGGTCCGTGATCGTGACGGTATCGTCGTTATTGACATCCACTGGGGGGGTCTCAGGTGGGATACGTCCGAAGTATTGTGAGACGAGCAGGAGGTCGGCTGCGTTTATCTCTCCATCTCCGTTGACATCGTGGCTCGGATCCGCCATCCGGACTATAGCGGCGATAGACGGCGCGGCGGGTGCATCTATCGGCGTGCCCACCGATACGGGGGAAGCAGTCAACTTGATAGTAACCGTAGCCTTATTCTTCAGATTCGGATTGGGCCAGAAGAGAAGGTCTCCACCCTTCAAGCCAGATGCGTGAACATCTATATCCAAACCACCGCACGCAGGCTCAGCATTGCCACCCAACCAATCAACATCCAAGTTGGCGGTACCCGTCGAACTTTGTCCTGCTCGAAGCGTAAAAGTCCTACAATCGAGGTCGTCAAGGTCTGTATTGTCTGTACCCTTCCCGTGATATAATAAGACATTTACTGCCATTTCAATATCTCCCTTCTTGATACGCCTGTGGTGCAGGTGGACCTCAACTCGCTGTTCACCGCCCCATTTGAATATGATAGGATCGTAAGCCCTGACGTATTCTAAGGCATCCGCGTGAACAGCACTTGCTACTGTCTTCGTTCTATTTATGAGACTTGGATCCTCGCCCCAGTCATGCTCCTCACCCACAATATGAACCGATCCCGATACCTCAACTTTTTCGAGCGCGGTTCCGTATAAATCGGTTATGAACTGTCTATCTCTCTTAGACAATTTAGTATTGAATTTGATACCAGATGCGTTTTCTCCATCTACCAGCTCCTTTGCCCAGCTCGGGGCATTAAGCTTAGCTTTGAGAAGATCTGGACGGAGCCCGTAGGTCATGATCGAGTCCCTATCAAATTTTGAGTGAAGCTCGTCTATCTCATCCTCGCCTAGAAAATTGTTATCGATAATATTAGCGTCAGGAGTTCCTTTCTTTATAGTTTCAGCGTTGAAATGACCTGAATAATAAAACGGAATTAGTCGTTTTGGACTTGCAAAAAGTTTAAAATTTGACAAAAAAAA
>VYCT01000037.1 GCA_009843785.1 Candidatus Poribacteria bacterium
GAGGTCACGATCACACCGCAACCTAAATCCGACGGTTCTGATGGTGATAAAGTGGCAACAACAAATGGAGCAAATGGTTTTATTACTAAAATCAGTGCCAAAGACAGCAATGATGGAACGGTTCTGCTCACGGAATCGGCGGGTCGCGGTGGTGACAACATGTATACGGGCATTCTGAAGTATGACCGTTTAGCCACATTGCCAATCACGCTTAGCATTGATCCAAATGACCTTGTGGCGGGTTCTAAACCAAATGTAGATCCTGTGACGGATATGGTCGGTGCGGCACAGACAACGAACAATGCACCAATGTTTGCTGCTGATACGGCAACGCGTTCTATCGCTGAGAATACAGCAGCCGGTATGGCTATTGGTGATCCTGTCACTGCGACGGATGCCGATAATGATACACTGGCCTACACCCTCGGTGGCACGGATATGGCGTCGTTTGCTATTGTTAGCACAAGTGGCCAACTGCAAACTATGGCAGCACTTGACTATGAGACGAAAAATTCTTATATGGTGACGGTCACTGCGGACGATGGCAACGGTGGAACAGATTCTATTGCTGTTACCATCAATGTTACAGATGTCGTTGAAGGTACTGATAATATGCCACCGGCGTTTGCTGCGGATCTTCCGGCAACGCTAACCGGTAAGACAGGTGTCACGATTATACCTGTTATGTTCAGCGCAACAGATCCTGATGGTGATACGATAGCATACTCGTGGGATGTTGATGAAACCGCATTAGGTTTGATGTTGAATACAGCGACTGGCACAGTCTCTGGCACGCCGAACAAAGTGCATAGTGCTTCACACGTCATCACTGCTACTGCCACAGGTGGTATGGATACACATACGGTTATGATTACCATTACCGGTAATGCTGCACCGACATTTGAACCCTATACATTCCCAACCTTAACAAAAGATATGGCGCATCCGGTTACCTTACCGGCAGCCACGGATCCTGATGGCGATGCGCTCCGTTACTCGATAAGCGGTCGATTGCCCGCCGGGCTTCGTGCGAGTGCAGCAGGAGACGCGCCTCTGATGATCCAAGGGACACCTACCGTAGTAGGTACCTCTTCTGTTACGTATATGGCAAGCGATAGTCGAGGTGGTGAAGCCACGTTAGCTTTAACAATCACAGTTAATCCGGCTCCCGAAGGACCGCAACAACCCACTCCGGGTGCGCCGAATGCACCAAGTAATTTGATGTCGACGGTAAACACCGATAAGACCGTCACGTTAACTTGGACTGAACCGGCTGGTGCGATCACTTCGTATACCGTGGAGGTTAAGGCTATTGGTGCGGCCACCGGAAGCACAGTCACGCTTTCTGGACGTAACTCCTCACATACGACAGCAGCGTTGACCGCGGGTACTACGTACACTATCAGAGTCGCTGCGAGAAACGCACAAGGGACAGGTGGCTCCGCTTCTGTAACGGTGTCAATTCCTGCAGCCCCACAAACACCACAGCAGCCACCATCAACGGCACAGATTGATACTACGATTTCGCTGCCAACGATAAAGATTCCTTCACACGGATTCGTTATTCTCCAGAGAAACCAGGCAGATTCCGGTATCTATCCAGAAGTCAGAGATCTCGTTGTCGGTCTCGCGAACTTAGACCATCTGTTCCGTGACAGAGGCGGAATAGCACTCAGAGGTCCAGGGGCTGCGAAAGACTTGGTGTTCAGCGAAATCATGTGGGGCTCCGATTCCTCTTTGGCAGATGATACGCATAGCCAATGGATTGAGCTTTACAATACGACTACCGGCGAGCTTGAGCTTTCTAACTATACGTTGGAATTCTATAGTGCTCGCATCGCACCGACACCTGGTTCGATTGATGAGATCAATACCTCCGCATGGGGTGACATCCACGGTCAAAGAGGACGTACCTCAGGTGTAGATACCCAAGGGCGTTATGCTCAGCCTGTTGAGATCATCTCTATGTATCGTAAGATCAACTATTCGCAAGTTAGGAATCACGATAAGAGAGACGAGCAATTAAAGGCTGTACCCGGTGGAAGTGGTCACGGGAGTTGGGCAGCTTCAACACGTCCGAGCCTTAACATCGCTGCCACATGGCGGCTTGCCACACCCGGCGCGCAGCCGCGTTATACGATCCATGGCGCATCCTCTGTGCCACGGAACGTGATTATCAGCGAAGTTGGTAATAGTTCGACGGATGCCTACGATTGGTTTGAACTCTATAACACCACAGATGGTGAAATCAATCTGAAAAAGTGGCAGTTGAGCCGTGTTACCAAGGATGGGGAGAAGGGTAAAGAGGTTTCATTGCTGAGATTCCCAAACAATGATAGTATCAAGATCCCTGCGAAGAGTTACCTCGTCATTGCTGCAAGCAATCCCAAGAATGATGGCAACGATCTCGCTGCGGGTATAGATATTACCAAAAGTGCAATCAATCAGCTGCCTCGCGGACTGGGTGAACGCGGCAAAAGTACCGTCGCTCACTACGCAGTGCTAAGTTTTAGTTTGCCTAACGATGCAAACAGATCCTTGCTAATTCTGCGGAGCGGACATGGCAACGAAGGTAAAGCGGCAGGATTTGTAGACGTTATTGGAACGCTCTCTATCAAACTGCAAGGCCCTGTTCCAAGTGATTGGACAGGTTACGATAAGAATAACACGGTCCACTACAACACCAGTCTCTGGCCGTTGCATGCCACAGGTGGAATCCATGGCAACGTGATTGATGGTACAGGCGACGAAGATTTCCGTGCCGGTAAAGTCTATCAACGGAATGACTTTGGTGGCGGCACTGGTGAAAAAGATCTTGCTATCCGTGGCTACACGGGTGTCGGTTATGACCGCCACGCAGCCGTGAACAATGAAAACGGCGGTACCCCCGGTTATAGCAAAGATGCTATTAAAGGTGATAAGTCTGACTGGATGAATCAGGTCTCCATCTCCGAGATTATGTTAGTGACCGAAGAAGGAATGGGAGCCGGTAGAGTGCCACGTGCCACGCGTTTACCGCAGTGGTTTGAAATCTACAACGCTTCGCTGACAGAGGCTGTGTCGATTAACAACTGGTATCTCGAAGTCCAGAACGACGATACGCCAGATTTCTTGACCAATCTCCACGGAACGCTGAGACTGCCGAATGTGATCATTCAGCCGAATCAGACGGTGCTGGTTGTTTCAAACTCTGGTCTAAATTCTGGGAACTTCCCGGAACAGCGCACAATCAATGTGTTCACGAACGCCACCTATCGCCAGATATTGGGGCTCACCCGTCGCGGTGAACCGATGTTGAATCCGACAGGTTTCTATATCGAACTCCGAGACCACAAAGGTAACTCTGTGGATGAGATCGGTAACCTCGGTGTTAGCCGTCGGACAGGAACGGCTCGACGCGATAACTTTGGGGGGCAATGGGAAATACCTACTCTCCATTCTGATGATGGGCATCGCACATCGCTGATCCGTATCTATGACAATGGTGTCCCACGCAGCGGGTTGAATGAAGTTGGTGGTCCAGAAGATGCTTCTACGAGTTGGATACTCGCTTCTAATACCAATTTCCGGAACGTCCCGTCTCTCACTTACTACGGTAACCATAGAGACTTTGGAACACCCGGATACCGCGGTGGTGGTCCGCTACCCGTGTCCTTGTCGAAGTTCCGTCCGGAACGGCTCGAGAGTGGTGATGTCGTTATCCGTTGGATCACGCAGTCTGAGTTGAACAACGCCGGATTCAATATCCTGCGGAGTGATACCCGAGACGGTGAATACAAGCAGATTAACACGAAATTGATCGCAGGTCAAGGCACCACGAGTGAGAAAACGTCTTACGAGTGGAAAGATACCTCTGCGAAGCCCAATGTCGTCTACTACTACCAGATTCAGGATGTTTCTATAGATGGTCAAATCCAAACCCTACGGGTGAGCCGTCTGAAAGGTAACGTCACAGCTGCTGGTAAAGCGACCACGACATGGGGTGAACTAAAAGCGTTGCAATAAAACGGAAGGCACGCGGTCCCTATAATGGGGATGGCGTGCTTTCGCTCGCAACAACTCGGTTATTCAGGGAGAAGTCTATAACCGAACTAACCTAACGCAAAGCGGTGGATTCCCTGTCCACCGCTTTTGCCTTTTAATAGTTATTAGTTGTCAGTACGATTTTTTCTGCGAAAAAATCTTTCGGTTTGCCTCGCAGTGAGAGTTGTCAGTTGGAGGATGTTTTTTATGTCATATCCAACTTACGAAATCATCTGTATATCGAGCGTCCAACTACAAATATTATGGATTGGAGATACTCAAGCGGGTTGTGCTGCTTGTGTTATATAAGGAGGTTGCTTGTTTATGATACCGTATCGCCAACAAACAGAATTAAGCCAAAAAGCGAAATTAGCACTCAATCAGTTTGACGACGTTGTTTTTACAGTTCTTATCTTATCCGATAAGGCACTGTTCCCTTATGAGATTACAGAGATACTCGGTCTCCCTGCAAAAACGCATCCAAAAGAGGTCTCACATACAACTGTCAGGGACGCGCTGTTTCGTTTGCTGGATAAAGGTAAGGTGAAAAGAGGTGCTGAAAACTACTTAGGGCAAAAGCCTTGGGTAGCCGTATGAACATCAAACCCAAAACCATCTTCAAACGATTTTTCCAATGCGTCAAGGATGCTAACTGACAGGACCGCGCAAAATGGAAGGTTGTCGAAGTGTGAGATTAAAAATGCCGCGTGCAGTCGTGGATACCTCAAACGAGATCAGAAAGTATTGTCCGGATTCACCGTGCCATTCCTCTCCATCATCGCTAAAATTGTTCATGCCGGGTGTCGGCGTTCCTGCTGGCGGTGCCGATAAACGTTGCCAGTCTGTTCCAATGAACCGCTTATCGGCGGACAATTCACCTACCACAGGCGCGTGGATATCTGGAGGATTCGCACCGATCCACTTATAAGGTGTTGGTGTACCGATATGCGCGCCCTCTTCGATAAATATTTGGGTGATCGTATTATTTAAATGCCAACCTGTTACAACCGTCTTAAATTCGACCAGCACATAGAATTTCTCACCAAAATTGTAATCCCCTGGAATTTCATAATCTATCAAATCAGGTTTAATCGTGTTGTAGCTGACAGTCTTCGCTGTAATCACCACGTTCTCCCAAGTGCCGCTGGATACCTTGAACACATCGCCATTCGCGGCAATTTTGAAGCTACCCTTCCGATCGGGCGGGACCTCAACAATCAACTTAAAAGCGGTGTTCTGACCGATAAGCCGGTATTCCATATCCGTCAAGGCATCCCCAGAAACATGCGTGATCTCAAAGATGCTTTTCGATGGCGCGATGACGTTCTCGGCAAAAGTTACGGGTGCCGCGATCACGCCGCCGTCTCGATATTCGACTGTTCCGAAAGTTGCGTTTACCATGAGTAGTTGTTGGTTATAATACCAAATCTAATTGAGGATCCATCTTAAAATGCCACGATTTTTGAATCATGCCCGGTTCGGTTAGGAAACCGAACCTACCGGGCCTGGGTAGAGATGGTTTCAGGCTTTCTTTTCTGGTTACTGTTACACCCCCAAACTAAAATCAGGGATAGCGAGGCTCTTATAATCCGCAGTCCTTGATGCATACCGCCATTGCTCGCTCCCGTCAGAGACCTTCAACTTCACCAAATCGCTCCCAGAACCGAAAGACGCAATAGCATATATATCCGAACCATCCTCAAAGAGAATACGACTAAACCGAAGCTTATTCACTGTAAGTGACCAATCCGTCGAACCGTCCGATTTATTTAGCTTGATAAGACCATTCGTATGATTATTTAAAATATAGATACCCTTCGGTTGAACAATCGGAGCCCTTGATTGATCTGGCAGCGTAACCAACCAATCCTGTGTACCGTCACTCAAATTAACCTTCATAACCCGCCGCCGGGTCGTAAAAATCTCGTAAGGGAAAAAACCATCTGAATCCAGAAATCGAGATTGCCCAATCTCATGTTGCTGCGTCCATAACGTGGCTCCATTTGACGGATTTATTCTTAAAATATTATAGGGGCCAATAGGAAAACCTTGATTGCTTCGCGTCGCAATTGATAGAATCAAAAGGTTATTATGCGTAGAAATATTTATCGACCTTCCTGAGAATGTCTGCATCCAAGCAAGCATACCCGTTTCTATGTCTACTTTTATGATAGTGCGAGAAGTTCGTATATAGACACCATCGTCTGTAACACCCCGTAAAGAATAGCCTGACGGTGCCGAATATGTCCAAGCCACAGTGCCATCCGCACCATTTAACTTTGTCAAGATGTTTGTCCTGGTATTCAAAAAATACACATCGCCAGCATACACCCGATAATTACTGAAATTATAAGAAATATCACGCTCCCAGATCAGTTCACCCGTTACTAAATGCACCTTATAGATCGAACCCGGCCAATACACATAGACACCGCTCTCTGTTACGACCATCTCCTCGTAAGAACGCGTCTCGGCTTCAAAAGTCCAGAGCAGAGCCCCGTCCGGTGATACCTTCAGTAAATCGTCGTTCCGATCAGAGAACAAATAAATCCCGTCTGGCGATGCAACAATCGGGTCGTACCGTTGACCTGTTCGCACATGACCTGGGTAAGGTGCGTCGTAGGTCCAATGTCGCGTTGCTGCATCCGGCCCGATTTTTAGCAAGTCGTCTTTCACACCATCGAAAACATAAACGCCGGTATGCGTTTCGATCGTAACCGGTACGGATAGATTATCCTGTCCACCATCATTCTCGGTATAGATGTTTGCGTTAAATGTAGTTTCTGTTAGGTTTGCCGCTGCTGGCAACTGTCCGGCAAGATTAATACCGTCTACGCCATCTGCCCGTGCTTGGTATTTGAGTCCTGTGAGGAGGCTGTTGCCGCGTGCAAGCGTAGGACGATTTGCGATCGCTATATCTAATCCAAACGACCCGCCTCGATACAATTTCTGGGGACCTGGGTCTGAGATAACAGGCGCCGAGGGAACAACATTATAGGTAATCTGGCTGTTGAATGTTTGGGTGCCCTTCACAAGCCGTACATTCCAGATTGCGCCGGAGATGAGCCGTGTGACTTTGATAGCTTTTATCCGAATTTTGGAGTTTTTGGGGTCCCACTCGTGATAGAAGCCTTCCATATCGCCGTCAACGTAGGCACGAGTTGGGGCGCCCCCTATATCGATCTCAAGCACATAATCTTCAGTAAGGATAGGGATGGTTTGTTCATCAATCGCTTCAATCGAAAGAATTGTTGCCATATCTATACCTCTTGGACATCCAGGACAGCCTCGGCAATTGTCGCGACGATGCCGTTCTCTTTTTCGACGGTGCCCTTGCTCGTTACGTTAAAATCGTCTGTCGTAGAAACGATGAGTTGATACGCGTTACCAGTGCCATAAAGCACTTTCCGTGCCGGTTTGGATAATTTGAAATTTTGTTTGCGCAGGTTGACAACAGCGTCCGACAGCGTGAACGGTATATCTGTTTTTTTCCCAGAGCGGCTCGGTGTCCCCCATGTGAGTATGATGGATCGGACGGTGTCATACTCGATGTCGACGGGCTTGACTTCGTGCCCAAGCACGTGGATCCGGCTTTTACCTTTCCTTTCGTCCGGCAGGTAGCAGAGCAGGTGGTAATGGTTGCTGCCACCGGTGAAGGTATCTTTTTCGTGTCCGAGTGCGTCGCCTTCGAGTGTCTCGATGAAGATGTCCGCGTGTGCTAAGTCGGCTTCACTTGGAAAACTGATGTGTATATTAAAGGCACCGCTGATGATATTTGCAGGTGCAGTGATAACGCCTCGCATAATCTGATTCTCCAAAGATACGAAACAAACGAACAGTTTGTACTATTTTAAGATGCCTGTTGCTCTCTGAATCTCGACGGTTGCTTCGACAATTGCGGTTTCCGTCATCTCGGCATTCAACCACTGCAGGTTCGTGCGTTCAGGGTTGACGGAGAGATACCCGCCATTTCGGTTCTGTAGTAGCATATTGAAATATTCATGGTATGACAACGCCGCGCGCTCTTTTGAGTATTGGATCGCTTGATGGCGACACGCTTGTGGCGTAATATGATGGATATTGTTGTATGCCCACACCATCTGGTCAAAGTTCTGAACACGATACCCTGTCTTACCATGGATACACCAGTCCATACCCGCGCCCCAATTAGATGTGATGTGTGGCAGTTCGCAGTATAACGACTCTACACCGCTCCCTAAAAACGGTTCAAGATAAAGGCTGGGACAGACATGTACCCGAGATGACCAAAACACCTTGTTTCGATTCTTCGGGTTGACAGCGCCCACAAACTCGACTTGTTTTGGTACATCAAACGGCAAATCATCAAGATGCCCTACGCCTGCGACAAGCAATTCGGTATCGGTATACGCCGCCAGTTTGAACGCATCAAATATACCTTTCGCTGGTGAGATACGTCCGAGAAAACACATCCGATCTTCTCGTTGGATGCCTTCAGGTTTCCTAAAATGGTCAAAATCAAAGAAGTTCGGGATGACGCATGAATTCCGATCCGCGTGTGTATAGGGCAATCTATTCATTTTCGCACGGAACGTTTCATTGTATGGATGATCTGGATAGTGCTTAAATAGATATGCGTTGTTATCTGCTTTCCCGCGTTCAAAGTGCATCTTACCGACACTCTGATAGACCTTATTTTCAGTGAACACGTCGGTGTATCCGATAGACGGCTCTACGACAATCACCGGTAGATCGGCAATCGCTTGGCAGAGGTCGAAATGTCCGTAGCCGTAAAATGCCAGTACAAAATCGTCTTTCTGTGCAATATCGCGGATGATTTCAGCGGCACGTTTCTCGAATGCCTTGAACGCCAAATCGTTTTCGGAGTGTTCCGGGAACGCCATGTAATCTGCTGAACCGTAACTTTTTTCGAGCATAGCATCTGTGATGATACCGTAGCGTTTCGTGCATGCAACTTCTCTTGTTTCATGTCCGATATAGATGATCTCGTGCCCGAGATTAAGCATCGCTTTAGACCATTTTTGAACGCGCTGGCAGAACGCACACGCGATAAAACCGGCATGCGCATAAGGCACATCTAAGACAATAAACCGTTTTTTCGCGGGTGGGGTATATTCTCGAAAATCTGCGTCGATAAACGAAAAGTAGTCATACTCAGGTTTCGCGCGCGCCTTCTCTGTTTCCGCGGGTTCCGTGGATACGTCAGTTGATTCTTTTATGACGGGCTCAGACTGGACAGAAAAAGCAGCACACGTTTTCTGGTCTCTTATCAGTATCCGTTCTTGATGTTGCATCTCGGGACTCGCAACAATTTTCAGATTACCCCAACCGTCTATACCGTAGCAATTCAGTTCGTCGCACGCCTCTTTAAAGAATTGGACATCTATGACATCTTCACACACGAGTTGTCCATCTTCCGTTAAGAGTTGACCGTAGTGTTCAAAAAAGAACCGTTGATCGGGTGCTTTGTGCGTGCCGTCATCGATGATAATATCGAAGCCGTCCGGATATTCCTTTTTCAGCATCTCTACCGTCTCAAGTGTATACGCATCCGCTTTATGGAATGCTGCTTTTCCGCCGATGGTGCCGAGATACGCAAGAATATCGATACCGACCACCTGGTCCACCGTGTCGACTTCTTGGAACGCGTCCATGGACCCGCGTCCGAACAGCGATACGCCGATCTCTAAGACCCGAAGCCCGCGTTGTTTTCGGTACGCCATCGACTCGAATAGCATATCGTAGAAATTGCCGTACTGGTGTCCGAGCCGGTGTTGTTTGTCTGTGTTCGTCGCTTGGAAGGCATCTGACAGCCTTATCTGTGTCGCGGGTGTTTTTTCAGCAGAAGTCTTCTGCTGAATGTGCTGGCAGAAATCATCGTAATATGCATCCAAATCCTTGATAGCGGGGCCGTGTTTATCGGGGACGATATGTGCGAGGTAGCCCTCGGTATCTTGTGTTTTGTCGCGGTTCTTATATGCCGATTCAAAATTGTAGACGTTCCGAATCCCGCACTTCTCTCGCAGGTCGGAGATCTGCCAATCGTACGTCATGTTCCATATACCGAGTAGGAACTCATCTTGATAGCACGTCTTATAGTTCTCGGTAATGAACGGCACGATAGGATGCCGAACTGGGAGCAGGAACATCTGCGTCGAGATATAGGGACGGATTTTAGTGTCTGACGGGATACGATAAGGCGCCGTCCATAACCCCAAGGTATAGAACGCCCGTATCTCTTGGCTAAAGAGATCATCTTCAGGGAAGAAAGGTAGCCCTGCAGCGAGGCAGGCACCGTAGACCCACTGCTGATACTCGTCGCGATAATCGCTTTTTTTACTCCGGAGTGCCGAGGGGTTCTCGAACACTTTGAAAGCGTCGTAAAGTTTTAACTTCTTTTCAGCAGAGCAGGCGAACATATCTGAGTCCGAAATCAGCCAGCGCGCAGGGTTTACCTTATGGTCATCCAGACACATAAACTTCTTACCGAATATGGGATGCTCCACTTTATTCGGTAGCTCCGGTGCGTTGATTCGGATGGAGCGGATATGTTGAGATGGCACTTTGAAAGCCTCAAACACCGGCATCACAACATCAAGGATAATATCTTCAACATGGAAATAGATACCGACACCTCTATCTGCGAGGTCGGTATTGTGAATCAACGACATCGCTGCCCAGATGGCACCTTTGCAATGAACATCCTTAAGACGTTCAACACTTGCCTGAGATAACACAGCTGAATCTATATCCGAATGGAACAACGGGATAGAGACAGCGACTGCCGTATCCGTCATCGCATAGTTCGGAAAGTCCACAACTGGCAACCGAATAATATGCGGTTTATGTGTCTCTTTTTGCATGAGATAACTCCTTTACGATGCTGATTCAAGGTCTGATATGCGGGCATCCAACCCTGAAATTGAACTCAGTATAGACGGCGCAGAGATGATATAATTCCTTGAATTCATAGGGTTAGTATTCACACTGATGCCTGCACCCCCTGAATATGTGATACCAACCACTGCTGAAACGACTGTTGTCGCCCCTGTAATCGTCTGCCCTGTGATTGCCCGCCCCGGCGGCCCTTTCGTTGTCGCCCCTGTAATCGAATGCCCTGTTATACTCGGTCCAGGCTCACCTTTCGTTGTTGCGCC
>VYCT01000335.1 GCA_009843785.1 Candidatus Poribacteria bacterium
GCACTCTCAAACAGTCTGAATACCTATAACAGGCATTCAGACTGGCACAAACTAAGAAGTTTATGCTACAAAGAGGTCCGCTTATTTATGAGCTTCACTATAATATCTTGTGGCAGTTCAGTTTATTGTTCAGGCCACAGCACCCTCTTTAACTGACAACTGATAACCGACGACTGATAACCAATACTACCACGTATCCCGAACAGACACGCCTTCATTCGTTAGATAGGTTTTGATACTTTCAATCGTGAATTCGCCGTAGTGTGTAATGGACGCAACAATCGCGGCATCGGCGTTGCTTTCGACAAAGACATCGCGCAAGTGCTGCGGGTTCCCTGCACCACCAGAGGCAATCACAGGCACCGGCACGAGATCAGCGATAGCACCCGTCAATTCAAGTTCATATCCGGCTTTCGTACCGTCTGCATCAATGCTATTGACGACGATCTCACCGGCTCCCAAGTCAACACCGCGTGCCGACCATTCGAGTGCATCCCAACCGACAGGTTTTCTGCCGCCGTCTATGTAAATTTCATAACCGCTTGGAATCTGTTCGCTTTTCGGGACGCGCTTTACCTGCATACTCAACACAACGCACTGGCTGCCGAATGCTCGCGCACCTTCAGCGATGAGTTCAGGGTTCCGCACGGCACCGGAATCTATACTCACCTTTTCTGCCCCTGCGAGTAGGGCGCGTCGCATATCCTCAAGCGTCCGCAACCCGCCACCGACAGAAAAAGGGATAAAGATTTCGGAGGCAACAGCGGAGACGACATCAATCATTATATCACGGCGTTCGTTGCTTGCCGTGATGTCGTAAAAGACGAGTTCATCGGCACCGCCTTCATAATAAAAACGCGCCATCTCAACCGGGTCACCGACATCGACATTGCCCTGAAAAGCGATGCCTTTTGTGACCTTCCCGGCGCGCACATCTAAACACGGAATGATTCGTTTCGTTAGCATTTTTTAATTAGGGAACCTCGCTATGATCTTTTTTCGTGAATATCATCGATTTTCGGTTAGGTTTAGCGTCATTCAAGTCAACAGTAGGTAACTTCACTTTCCAAATCTCTGTTTGAATATATTTAAAATGTCGTCAAATTCGGAGATCTTCAGAAACCTATACATCGCTGCGAGTATAAGCAGCCCCAATCCTATCGGTGCCAATACCCCGATGACGCGTGGAATGATGCCTTCCGTGCCGAGCCAATCGTTTTCAATAACTCCATTCGTCAACCAACAGACAAATCCCATCACTACTGAAGCGGTCAAGATTTTAAGCGTCAGTGGCACTAGCGATCGTAACCCTAAGCCTCCGACTTTTCGACGGAGCAATAACAATAGGATAGCACAATTTAGCGTTACGGTCAAAACTGTTGAGAACACCACGGCGCGCGGGTCCAAGAAGAATCCGCGAAAGATAAAGAGATAGTTGAGGCAGATATTGAGTGTCACGGCGCAGATGCTAACGATAACGGGGGCGCGGATGTCTTTGTAAGCGTAAAACCCATCTGTAACAATCTTTAGTGCAGAAAACCCACACAGCCCGAACGCATAGATGAATAGGATCCCCGCCGTTCCGATTGTGTCTTCTTCGACAGTTTTACCCCACTCGTAAAGCAAACGACAGATCGGTTCTGACAACGCCATGAGTCCAATTGCAGCGGGGATTGTCAGGATAAGCATTAACCGCAGCGCATAAGAGAGTGCATTGCGAAAGTTCTCCGTCTCGCCTGCCGTTGCGAGCCTCGCGAGTTGTGGGAGTGCCACCGTTGAAATCGCTACGCCGAATATCCCGATAGGGAGATGCATCACGCGATACGCCCGCGTAATCCACGTCAACCAGGCAGAATCTGAAGTGATAAAGAAGGTATTCGTCAGTAGGTTCACCTGCACCGCTGCGACCCCTAACACAGCGGGTCCTATGAGATGAAGGACTTGAAGCACTCTCGGATCCCGAAGACTGAGCATCGGACGATATCGAAATCCGACGCGGGACATAGACGGCACTTGAATCAGGAGTTGAAGGATACCACCCACAATTACACCGAAAGCCATGCCGGTTACAGGGTGAATATCTAACAGTGGACACACATAGTAACCGCCTATCCCGATCGCGAGAGAACTCACATTAAAGAAGGCGGAGGCACACGCGGGAATACCGAACCGTCCCTTACTATTCAACACTCCCATCGCAATTGCTGCCAACGACACAAACAATAGATACGGAAACATCAACTGCGTGAGATAGATTGCCAACTCAATTTTGCTGTCAAATCCGAAATGTTGTAGGGGCTGGGTGACCCAGCCCCTACTATCATCAAAATTGTCTCGTGCCAACACATCAACAATAATAGGTGCAAAAGCGATACCGAGAACTGTGATACCGATTAAGACGAGAAATATCAGATTAAAGATGCGATTTGTAAGATGCCACGCCGCCTCTTCGCCATCTTCGGTTTCCGTTGCGAGGAATGTGGTAATAAACGCCTTGCTCAAGATGCCTTCGCCGAACATATCACGCAGAAAGTTCGGTATTCGGAAGGCGAGGTAAAAAGCGTCCGCACTGACTTTTGAAGAGAAATAGTAACCGATCGCTGTTTCGCGGGCGAGACCTAATATCCGAGATACCATCACAGCAATGCTAACAACGCCTGCGGCACGGGTGACGTTTTGATGCTGTTGCTCCGTGAATTTCGTTTCATTTTCCATTTTTTTAACTATTGGGTTTTTGCTCCGTTTTTTCCACCCCTTCCCAGTAACGGGTGGGGACCCCTGTCAAAAACGGGCTAACGATTACCCTAACAAACATGATCGTTGACAGTTTATTAAACACCATTTGCTATGCGTGTATGTCCGATGGGTGTCGCTTTCACTGCTTGGTCCCCTTAAATCCTTAAACTTGATTTGACATTTTACGCATATTGTAGTAAATTTAGAGAAACGATAAAAGATAAGGAGAACACAAGATGCAGGAAAAACGATATTTTACGCTTGAAGAAGCCAACGCGTGTATTCCCGAATTAGTTGATGAGATTTCACAGTTAAGAGCCATAAGAAACCTACTCGCGGGGCTCCATGCAGAAATCACACCCCTCTTAGAGGTAGTCTCCTCTAACGGTGGCAGTAAGCACACCCCGGCGCTCCTTAAAGCGACTGCCGACTTTGAGGCAATTTTGGAACGGATTGCGGCGCGCGGCTGTCACTTGAAAGGACTTGACCCTGGATTGGTCGATTTCCCACACCTCCGCGAGGGTAGAGAGGTCTATCTCTGCTGGCGGATCAATGAAGCGAAAATCCGCTATTGGCATGAGATCGCAGATGGCTTTGAGGGACGACAGCGGTTGTAAGTGAAACCGGGTTACCCAGCTCCTACGTCCTAAAAAAATGGTTGGTTGGCCCGTGTCCGTGCCCGATATCCAAGGCGTGCTGAATAGCACCGGTAATATACGTCTTCGCTGTCCTAACGGCATCCATTAAATTTTTGCCGTGCGCCAGTTGTGTCGCGATCGCTGCTGAGTAGGTGCAACCGGTGCCGTGCGTATTTTCTGTCTCAACGCGCTCGGCTTGAAAAAAAGACCACTCGCCATCGCAATAAAGCACATCCGTTGCGTCGTCGCCAATCAGGTGTCCACCTTTGACAAGCACAGCGTGACAACCGAGTTCAGCAATCGCTTTCGCAGCACTTTTTGCGTCATCAATATTTCGGATATCCTGCTGTGCGAGCAACTCTGCCTCGTAGACGTTAGGTGTAATCACTGTCGCGAGCGGAATCAACGTCGCTTTGAGGCTATCAATTGCCTCCGCTTTCAACAATGGAAACTTGCTTTTAGAGATCATTACTGGATCCACAACGATGGTAGGTGGTGTATACTCTTTCAACTTCCCCGCGACCGCCTCAACAATCCCTGACGAGGAGAGCATCCCTGTCTTAACGCTGGCGACATCAAAATCCGTGAAGACAGCGTCCAACTGCGCTTCAATCAGCGAAATTGGTAAATCAAACGCGTCTGTCACTGCCACTGTATTCTGTGCGGTAACGGAGGTAATCGCGGACATCGCAAAGCCGCCATTTGCGGAAATCGCCTTGATATCTGCCTGTATACCGGCACCTCCGCCTGAATCTGAGCCTGCAATCGTTAAAATTTGTTTCATTTTTTTCCCTGCTAACCTAAAACATCAAGATAGCGTCTCGCCAGTTCTCCTGCATTTGCCAGAGACATAACACCCGACATGACAGCCACCCCGAAAGCACCCGCAGCTAAGCATTCATCAACCCGATCGGGTGTAATCCCACCTAATGCGAAGACCGGCAGTTTAACACTCTCTACCATCTCTGCCAGGTGTTCTACGCCGACAACGGGACCATATCCCGGTTTGCTTGCTGTCCGATAGATAGGGCTATAGGTTACGAAGTCGGCACCTTCCGCCTCTCGTTTGTGTGCTGCATCAAGACTGTGCACCGAGCAACCCACATAGAGGTTCTCATCTATTTGTGTTTTTACCGTCTTTACCGATTCTGCATTCGCTGGCAGATGCACGCCTGCGGCACCAACTTCGCGCGCAACGCGCGTGCTTGTGTTGATGAAAAGTTTTGCCTTATAATTTCGACACAACTCAGCGATGGGTTGTGCCAATTGAATTAACTCGGTATCGTCTAAATCCTTCTCACGCAATTGGATAGCAGTGACTCCGGCATCTAATAATTCCGAGACGACATCGGCTAACGGGGTTGGCTCACAACTGCGTCGGTCGGTAATTGCGTATAGTTTAAAATCGAGCATGTTTATGTGCTTTTACGACGGAGACGTGCGGCAAACGCGCCATCAACGCCGTGTTCATGTGGGAATGTCTGGACGAAGCCTTGTGGTGTTATTGCATTTGGTGGCACATCGGGCAGAAAATCTTTAGCATTTTCCACTGTCCACATCGGAAAATCTGCCAAAAATCGCTGGATAACCTTCTCATTTTCGATGGGTTCTACGCTACAAGTACTGTAAACGAGGATGCCTCCGGGTTTTATATGCCGTGCTGCGTTTTTTAACAGACTATATTGTATCTCGCTGAGGGCGCGAAGCTGTTCAAGCGTTTTATTCCATCGGATGTCAGGATGCCGCCGTAATGTCCCGAACCCTGAACACGGCGCGTCAATTAGCACAGCATCCGCAGTTTTCATAAAACTGAGGTCGGCTTTTGTCGCGTCCAGCACTCGTGTTTTAACGTTATACGCCCCGACACGTCGGCAGTTTTTTTGCAACAAGGCGACTTTTTCAGCTGACACATCAACAGCAATAATACTTCCAGCATTGCCCATGAGATGCGCGAGATGCGTTGTTTTACCGCCCGGTGCAGCGCATAAGTCTACGACGTATTCCGCATCCTCCGGTGAGAGCAGACGCGCCACTAACATAGCACTCTCATCTTGAACATAGATGTCCTCTCGGTTGAGGATGTCCTTCAATGTCCCTTCATCCGCATCATCAAAAGCGGTGATAGCGCGATTTTCAAGGACCACCCCATCGGGTGCCATTTTGGAAACGGTTGCTGTAATGCCGCTCGCTGCTAACGATTGGCAAACTTCTTCACGTTTTGTCAGGAGGGTATTCACACGGAGCGCAAGCGGCGCGATCTGGTTACTGGCGCGACAGAACGCCAACGTCCACGAAACGCCGCGCGTCTGAAGCCACTGTTTTACCAACCACGTCGGGTAGGACAACGAAAGTGCTATATGTTCTATGGGGTTCGCATCAAGTCGTGGATAAGCGAGTGCGGCACCTTCGCGTTGCACGGAGCGGAGGACTGCATTGATAAATCCTGCGGTTTTTCGTCCTCTGTTGCGTCGTGGGTGGGAATTTGCGAGTTGAACGATTTCAAAGATAGCGGCGTGTGCAGGTATGCCGTCAAGGTGTAGCAGCTGAAACGCGCCGAGTCGTAAAATATTACGATGGCGCGCGTCCAATTGAAATCGTGGGTTGATAAACTGATCCAGCACCCAATCCAGTTGTTTCTGCCAGCGGATAACACCGTAAACAAGTCCATTGATTAAGCGGCGTTCGCGTCCTTCAACAGTGTATTTTCTGAATGCACTATCAACAACAGACGCTATTGATGCGCTGCTGTGTGAGAGAGTTAACAAGCACTCTAAGGCGACTTTGCGGGCGTTCATATTTTTTTAACTTTCGCAAGGCGTGTAATAACACGAAACGTTTAAGAGCAGCCCTCGCTTCCGAGTCGCCTGCTGCCGCTGTTGCAGGCTTGTTATCCTTTTCGCTTTTTAAATAGCAAGCCGAAATTACGCTGCTGCCGCGGTGAGCGTATGCAACTTACGGGTGAGCCGAGACTTCTGACGATTTGCTGTCCCTTTTTTAATGACACCTTTACTTGCAGCTCTATCCAAGAGGCTTGTTACGGTTCTGCACAACTCTTGTGCCTGATCAACATTGCCTTCCTCAAGTGCGGTTTCTGTCTGTTTGAGCACTGTTCGCAGTGTTGCTTTGCGGTGGCGGTTGCGTATCTGCTTCGCTTTATCCGCGCGTGCGTGTTTCTTTGCAGATTGTCGATGCAAAATTCTTACTCCTTTTTGAGAACTTGTCCGTTCAATAGTTGAAGTGTTGAATATCTTTTTTCAATAGGTCTACTTAATGATACCACAAAATATCGGGTTTGTCTATATTTTTTTGTATAGCGGATGGGTACAATTTTACCTTGTTTCCGGCGGTATCCATCTTTTCACTTCAGCCGATTTTACTAACTGGATAAGAAAATCGTCGTCCTCCGCGTAAAACCGTTCGTTATTCAAGATGTATGTGTTCCTATCCCGCTCGTAGAGACTCATCCATTCCAGATACGGTGCGCCAGGGACACTGTCAATATGTATAGTGGAGGGAACCTTGATTTCATAGAAGACTTCTTTGAATGCACCGTTCTGATAGGACTCATCTTCTCAACTTAATTATAACATCTGTTTGAAACCCATTGCCAAAAAAAGCAAAAGGCTGTGCAGATGTTTCTATTTGATTTCTCCGTGAAAATGCGGTAGAATATACCTCAAAGGAGACTGCTTGATGAAACTGTTATCCCATCTACTAATTTTTGCGATTGGTATCGGACTTTATACCGCTACAGCGGCACCCGCAGCCGTTATTGACACACCTCCGTGGCAACCCACCGGAAAATACATACACCCCGACATCAAAGAGAGTTCCGGCATCGTCGCGAGTCGGCAGTTTGAAGGCATCTACTGGACACTCAACGACTCCGGCAATCCGGCAACACTTTACGCCACAAAATTGAACGGTGAACTCATCGAAGAAATAGCAGTAAAAGGTTCCAGAAACTTCGATTGGGAGGCACTCGGTATTGACGACAAAAATCAGCTCTGGATCGGTGAAATCGGCAATAACAGCAGACTGCGATTCGATCTGAAAGTGGTTGTCGTCGCAGAACCAGATCCATTCACCGAAACCGAGGCGGAAGTCATCGCGAGTTATCCGTATCGCTACCCGAACGAAAATGTGGACGCGGAAGGGCTTTTTATTCTTGAAGGTATCCCTTATATCGTCTCCAAAGAGAGAGAACGGGCGGTGCTTTACCGGTTTCCGACCCTGCAAGCCGATACAAAACAGGTATTAGAAAGGGTTGGTGAATTTGCTGAGGCGAAGTTTGTGACGGGGGCGGGTGTGTCAGAAGATGGCACGCGGCTTGCTGTTTGTACTTATGACGCGCTCTGGGTTTATCACAGCACTGCGGACGATTTAGCGAAAATGATTCAAGGGACACCGTGGCACTTACCTCACAGTTTCTATGGGGAAGCCGTCTGCTTTGATGGCTACAACCTCGTCTTGACCAACGAAGCGCGGGACATCTACACCCTGCCACAATTTTGGTATGAGAAAGAATGGACATTACCGCCAAAGGACACCCAATCCGCAACTGCTCTATTACCTAAAACGATCACACACGGTGTAGCGGTTCAGGTAGAAAGTTACAGCACCGAGGGCATTGATATAGGTGGCAGTCATGTCGCTTTCACGCCAGAGGCTGCTGAGGAAACCGGATCCTTAACCGTCCCGATTGAGGCTCCTTACAGGGATGTTTATGAAATCCGTGCTGTTTTGACACGCGGACAGGCATATGCACACGTTCAATTATCTGTTAATGGTACGACAGTCGGGCCCCCTTACGATTGCTATTCTCCTGAACCGATAGCCGGTACATTGGTCTCATTTGGAACTGCCCCTTTGAATGCTGGTGAAAATCAGATAGTGCTCAGCACCGTCGGGAAAGCATCCAAAGCCACAGGATATAAAATTGGTGTTGATTCCTATCAAGTGTTACACGCATCTCCTTATATCAAGCGTTACATGATTTTGGGACCGTTTCCCAAGACAGATATCGGCACGATTGGTGAACTATTGCCCCCTGAAGGTCAATTGGATTTGGAGAAAACCTACACCGGTATTGATGGCAAAACCGTCCACTGGCAGGAAGCAACTACCAGAGCAGATGGCTTTCTCAATCTACGCAGAGACCTCGATCCTAACCCAATGACTGTCGGATACACATTAGTGTATGTCCACGCGCCGAAAGCAACCGATACCGTGATGTTGATCGGAAGTGATGACGAGATCGCTGTTTGGTTAAACAGCACTGAAATCCACCGGAAAAGTATCAATGCTGGCGCGACGGCGGATGCAGATGCGGTGCCGTGTCAGCTGAAAGCGGGATGGAACACGGTTTTGTGCCAAAAAGTGGATCTCGGATGGTCTTGGGGTCTCTATTTGCGGTTCACGGATGCAGATGGCGTTCTCAGATATGCCACCCACCCTGCAGAGTAAAGACCCAAACAGGATATTGAAACGCTGAATCCTTTTTACAAAATGGATGGCACTCGGTCTTTTCCATTCTATCCAACCTACATCCTATCAAATTTCCCTGCCGATAAGCCTACTTGTACCCATTTCTGGCAATTCAACGTTAAATAAACAGGTAAATATACCATCAAGGTTTAAACAGTGCAAATAGACACATCATTAAAGTTGAAAACAGCAGTGGGGTGTATTCGATGCAATTCAATTTTATTAGACGTAGCAGACAAAACTTGCTGCGAATCGGACGAAAGATCGTTTTAGTTGGGGTAATTCTGACAGTCGTCCCTGTTAGTGCAGGTGCTTCAAGCATAGCACACCGGGATATTTTTGTTGGCGCGAGTGCACGCGCAGTCGGTATGGGGAGTGCTTTTACCGCGGGGCCCTCCGCAAACAACGGTTTCCTCTGGAACCCGTCTTCATTAGGATTTATGGACGGTGCGGAAGTGAACATGAGCGGGATGCCGGTTTCAGGGGGCACATCGAGTAGTGAGCAGGCATTCTCTGTCGCCGCGAATCCTAACACACTTGGTATAACAGACAGAAATTTCGGGAACCTCTCCTTCGCGACATGGCTTGATGGCTGGGGCAGCAACGTAACTGAATCTACACAGATTGTGCTTTTCGGATATGGACTTGCGTTCGGACAAAACGCGTCGGCAGGGGCGAACCTACGCTACTATCAAAACAACACACCCATCAGAACAAATTTTCTATGGAGCGTAGATTTGGGGATGCAGTTTGCTTACCCATTGGAAAAATGGGGTGATACGGTACGGGTTGGCCTCAACTTCTCGGAATTGAGCAACGGCATTCGGGAGGATGGCGTACTTCTTGAGAGTATACCCTTAGCTGCACGTTTCGGCACAACGTACGAATTAGGTAAGGACACACTCTTTTCCACCGATTTTGCTGTACGAGGCGAGAACGACATAAATTGGGGAGAACGTCTCCGATTTCATGTCGGTGCGGAACGCTGGCTCATCAATGGACACTTCGGGGTCCGCGTCGGCTATACCACTTTAACCGCTTATGACACATTCTGGAGTGGCGAATTGGCACGAGGTTTCAGCTTCCGAAATTCGACCGGTCAACTCGATTATGCTTATGTGACTGGCAGTGAATTAGAGCAAGAGGTCCACTGGATCTCTGCGACTTTACGTTGGGGTCGGAGCGATACCGAACCTGCCGCAACCGTCATACCCCCTGAGATCCTTAAAACTAAGGAAGCTCCAGCCGCGCCGATCCTAATGCCAGCGACCCTCGCCTCTGCTGTAGCATCTGAAACAACTGCCGTAGAATTACAACTTTCAGCGCACACAATTTCACCCAATAACGATGGTGTTGCCGACAATACGACCTTCCGCTTTGGCTTCCAAGAAACTGGCGATTCGCAACAGGTCGCAAGTCGTACCTTGAAATGGCAACTGAACATCCGTGATGAATATACCGAAAGTATCTGGGAAAAATCTGGGACAGGTGTACCCGCAGAGGGTATCGTCTGGGATGGCATTGCGAATACCGGTAGTTTGGTTCCTGATGGTAATTACGAGGTGCAGCTGCATCTTCTTGACGCGCAAGGGAAACCGCACTTAAAAGATAGCGAGAAACTTGCAGTAGACCTCATTCCTACGACATTAGAACTCTTTGGGAACACACCGACAACGGTCGGCGTGAAAACGTGGGATATGAGTCCAATCGCACATTGGAAACTTGAAATCTTCGATACTGCGAACACACTCGTTGAACAGTTAGAAGGGGAAGGCTCACCGCCCGCCGAGATCGCTTTAAGCAAGGTGCAAACGCAGCCAGCTGCAACTTACACCTGTAAGCTGCACGTGCAGGACATTGCCGGCAATCAGAGCACACAACAAGCGGAACTACAACTCGGTACAGACACTCAACCGACAGCAGGGCAGACAACACCAACAGCCAAACTGACACTGATGGTCGGTTCTTTCGCGCAATCCAGTAACGCCGAAATGATGGCTGAGAATTTGGGCTGGATGTATCCAGATGAAAAGGTGCAGATATACACGGCTGTTGTTGACGCGAGAACGATGCATCGGGTAACGATTGGGGAGTTTAATGCGCGGGCAGAAGCAGCGGATCTCAAACAAAACATCCAAGAGACACAAGGAGTTGAACCGATATTGATCACAATTCAATAGCATGGCTCTTGGCAGCGTCAATTTTAAAAAAGAACCGTCGCGATCCGCAGACCGGTAGGTGCGGTTTCCTAACCGCACCATAGGTGTCAATTTAGGGGTTTTCAGTAGCCTCTTCGAGTTTGC
>VYCT01000291.1 GCA_009843785.1 Candidatus Poribacteria bacterium
TTTAAGATCCTTACTGTGAAATACTATGGAATTTCATAACTTTCATAGAAACACAGACAACAATCGACAAAATATTGACACACCCGCAACAAAAATACACTTGACAACCTAACAACGATTGTGGTAAAATATATGTGTTTAGGATAATAAAAGATTCCGTTTGACCCAAAAAACAGGAAAAGGACCTATGGCATACTATATCACCGAGGAATGTATTGGATGCATGGCGTGTTTAACCAATTGCCCTGTTGACGCGATTACAGGCGATAGGAACATGTTGCACATTATTGATCCAGATATCTGTATTGATTGCACTGCGTGCGGGATGGTCTGCCCGGTTGAGGCAATCCGAGACCAGTTTGGTGAGGTGTGCAAGTTCATTCGCCGTCCAACACACCGTCCTATCGCCGTTATTTACGAAGAACTCTGCTCTGGATGCGATTTCTGTGTCCATATTTGCCCTTGGGACTGCCTTGAACTCAAGGATCCGGACACCGGCGAACATGCCGAAAGTTTCTTCGGTATCTGTGAACTTGTTAAACCGAAGGAATGTGTCGGTTGCAAGTTGTGCGAAGAAGTCTGCATTAAAGACGCTATCCGCGTTGAATCCCCAGTGCTTGTAGAACTTGCAGAAGCAGCAGAGGCAGAAGCAGCGGATTAACGTTGTAAGAGCGATGCTTCCAATGGTGAACACACACCTTTATAAACCGAACCTTGTCATCGTCATCTCTGGCCCGTCTGGTTCAGGAAAAAGCACCGTAATTAATGCACTCTGCAAAGCCGATGAAACACTGATAGAATCCGTTTCTGCGACGACGCGTAAGCCGCGTCGCGGTGAAGCAGATGGTGTTGATTATCACTTTCTGTCAAAACCGGAATTTGAGAAGTATGTTCAGCAGAACCGTTTTCTTGAATGGGCAGAATATGGTGGCAATTTCTACGGTACCCTCAAATCTGAAATAGGCGCTGCCCGCGAAGCAGAAAAAGACGCTATTTTAGAAATCGAAGTCAAGGGTGCTTTGCAGATCCAATCGCAAGATTTGTCACCTGCGCGCAGTCTGTTTATCTTCATCATACCCCCATCCTTCGCTACCTTGGAGAAACGGCTCCGTCGCAGAAAAACAGAATCGGAAGCGGAGCGCAACACGCGCCTTGCTATCGCGAAATCCGAAATTCTTGAGATTGAACACTTCGATTACTGGATCAGTAACCCAGAAAACGGGCCACAACACGCAGTTCAGCAGATTCAGGCTATTATCGCCGCAGAACGTTCTCGTATTGACACACAATTGATAGAGACGATTAACCCGTTACTCGGTGTTGATAAATCAGATTAAATTATGGCGAGAACCATGGATACCATAAACGACTTTGGATTCAAACAGAAAAAATATATGCCAGTCTTTCCAAAAGCGAACGGTAAAACGACTGTCTATATTGAAGGTTATCCGTGTGAAGATGACGAACCTATGTCCGCAACCGATTTTCACGGCGAACAGATTAACACGCTCGCCGATCAATTCAAACGATACTTCGCAATCAACGAACTCGTTCACATCGCTGTTGACAGCTTTATCTATTATAGTGAAGGCGACACCACAAAATGTGTTGCTCCGGATATTTACATCGTCTTCGGCGTTGCGAAGTATCCGTTACGGCGTAGTTTCTATACGTGGGCAGAAGGCACAGCCCCCGTTACTGTCTTTGAATTCCTCTCTGACGCGACAGCACATCAAGATCGGACTGAAAAAGTCGGCGTGTATCTCAATGATATAGGTGTCCAAGAGTATTTTATACATCAACCGGAGCTGAAGAAACCTGCAGAGTTTCGGGGGTGGCGGCGGGATCCATCAAGTGGTATTGTTGAGATGGAACCAGATGCGGAAGGCGGTCTGTTCAGCGAAGCGTTAAATCTTTACTTTCGCTGCGAGGAACAACATCGGACGCACGTTAGACTGTTGCGTCCGTATCTGCCAGATGGCACGCCGATTCCAACATCTATGGAGGAACAGCACCTGAAAGAGGCAGCAGAAGCGCGCGCCGAAACAGCAGAAGCACGCGCCGAAACAGCAGAAGCACGCGCCGAAGAAGAAGCACTACGCAGACAGCAGGCTGAAGCAGAATTGGAAAAACTACGCGCCCAAATGGCTCAACTTCAACGCTGATAAAAAATATGGAATTCAGAGATCGGACGATTATCTTAGGTGTTACAGGCGGCATCGCCATCCACAAATCACTTGACTTGGCAAGTCAACTTGTTAAGAGTGGTGCCTCCGTTCATGTCGCTATGACAGAAAACGCCACCCGCCTTGTCCAACCTTTGCAATTCCAAGTTATCTCACGAAATCCTGTCCTATTGAACCTATTTGACGCAGGCACAGATTGGAAGCCTCCGCACATCGATCTCGCCGACCGTGCTGATCTGCTCGCAATCGTCCCCGCAACGGCAAACATCATTGGTAAACTTGCAAACGGTATCGCTGACGATGCGCTCTCTACGGTCGCCGTTTCTGTCCACTGCCCGATACTTCTCGCGCCTGCAATGAACGGACACATGTATCAAAACCCATTCGTCCAACGGAACATCAACCTTCTGAAAACACACGGCGTTCATTTCATTGAACCCGCGAGCGGTGATTTAGCATGCGGCTATGAAGGCATAGGACGTTTGAATACAGTAGAAACGATCCTCCAAGGCATAAATGGTTTCCTTTCGACTGTAATGCCAACCGAAAAAACACAGGATTTAAAAGGGACGCGTATTGTTGTCACAGCAGGCGCAACGCGCGAACACATCGACCCTGTGCGCTTTATTACAAACCGTTCCAGCGGTAAGATGGGATATGCCATCGCCGAAGCGGCGACCCAGCGTGGCGCAGAAGTACACCTGATTAGCGGCACGGCTACCGTCTCCTCACCAGTCGGCATCATGACACAGCACGTTGAAACGACGCTTGATATGTACGATGCACTTCTGGAAGTATTCAATGAGACAGATATTGTCATTATGGCAGGCGCGCCCGCGGATTATCGTCCAAGCGAATATACACCGCATAAAATCAAGAAGAGTGCCGATACATTGACGCTCCCGCTTGAAAGGAATCCTGACATCGCACAGACACTCGGTGCGCAGAAAACGCATCAAACACTCGTCTGTTTTGCTGCCGAAACAAACGATCTTCTTGAGAATGCAAAAAAGAAACTAATACGCAAAAACTGTGATTTGATTGTGGCGAACGACATTCTTGAAGAAGGCGCGGGCTTCCAATCCGATACGAATATCGTCACGCTGCTGGACCGAGATGGCACCTGCGAACAATTGCCCCGTTCCTCAAAACGGGGTGTGGCGGATGCTATTCTGACAAAGGTTGTTTCTATACGAAACGGTACGAAATAGACTCTTCAGAAAATCGGGCTTATAAAGCCCTCCTACAAGATGAACCACCAACAAATCCGTGCCTTTTTCGCGTTAAACCATACCCGTCCAAAAAAGCAATTAGGTCAAAACTTTCTTATTAACCCAGAAGCCCTCAAAATCATCCTTGAAGCCGGCGCACTCACAGGGGGTGATACGGTCATAGAAATTGGGGCGGGGTTAGGATGTCTCACAGAGGTCCTGGCGCAGCATGCCGAACGTATCATTGCTATCGAAGTGGACGAGCTATTATACAACGCCTTGGTAGCCCATTTTGACGTACCTTATAGTAGGGGCGAGGTTACCTTGAAGAAATCCGCAGAAACACCCAAGCAAAAACCCTCAAGCAAAAACCCCCTGCTACAAAAGTCAACACATCCGCGCGTTCAACTTCTCAACGCCGATGTTCTTAAATTGGAATTCAATTCACTGTTGGTTGACGGAAATCCAGGGACTGGGCCTACTACTTTTAAAGTTATAGCAAACCTGCCTTACAGTATCACAACACCGATCTTGTGGAAACTTCTCGCACATCACAAACAAATTCATAGTTGCGTGTTAATGATGCAGAAAGAGGTCGCGGAAAGAATTGTCGCGGGACCAGGCGGAAAGGACTACGGCGCGTTGACAATCGGGGTCGCCTATCACGCCGAGGCAACATTTATTGCCACGCTGTCGCCAGAAAATTTCTATCCTGCGCCGAAGGTAGATTCCGCAATTCTAAAACTAAAAATGCGTGAAACGCCAAAGGTTGCGGTAGACAATGAGGAACTCTTTTTTAAAGTAGTGCGTACGGCGTTTCGGACGCGACGGAAGATGCTAAAAAATGCTTTAGCCAGGGGTGGGTTTGCTTCAGGCGAAGTATTGGCAGCTGCATTTAAAGAACTGGGTATAGCTCCACAGCGGCGCGCCGAGACATTGGACATCACCGAATTTGCAGCCCTCGCAAATTTTTTGTCTCAATCCGTATCAGCGAAGACGGGTGTTTGATCGCGAGCACAGCTCGCTCCTAAAGGGAGAGATTACCCTCGCGAGCACAACTCGCTCCTACAAGGGCGGGTTAGCAGCGCGAGCACAGCTCGCTCCTACAGGGAGAGATCATAAGCGGATGTCTAACTCAATCAGCTGCCAATATATAATTTTCCAATCCGCGCCTTCACGGCGGAACTCAAATTTACAATGCGCCTTGAGTTCCCTCGGATCCCGTTGCTCGCCCTTCTCCGCGTTTACATCAAGTCGAAGTGTTACTGCCATTTTTCGTGCATGGGTCACATCTATCTCTATATCCTTGAACAGGAATTCAAGGAAGACGTATTCTTCAAAGAGTTGCGTCATCGCTGGAATGACATCTTCATAATTTTCAGGAATAATGCCTGATGCAACACCGAAGAGTGTCGCAGCGTCGTCTGCAGCGACGTAGGTCTCTGAAAAAAGTGCCAGAATCGCTTCAATGTTATCCATATCGAGCGATTCAAGGAGGTCAGAAAAATTATCAAAGAATGCTCGGATCTCCGCTTCCGGATCCTTTAGCGGTGTCAACGCAACATCCACAATCAAGCGTCCCTGATTGAGCCCAAAGAGTTGGTTATACGGCTTGTAATCTACATCCTCAACAATGAGCGTGTGCGCATCGCCGTAAACAACACCTTGAAAAGAGTAGACACCCTCCACGCCAGTTTGGACTGATGACCCTAAAAGTTTTACAGTAGCACCCGGAATAGGATTCCCAGTCCCCGCATCGGTGACAGTGCCAGAAACTGTCCCGTATTCGAGGACGACCGGTTTTTCAGGTTCAGGTTCAATTGGATCTTCAGCATTCTCACACGCAGAAATGCATACCACGAATAATAAAAACAAAATGATTTTCTTGGGTATCATGTCTATCTACCACTCCTTATGATACTATCCAGCGAGGTGTCTATACCTTGCTACCGTACGTTTTCAACGAAACTTCCATCAATCAAAAAACTTCTCAAGCGTTTGTGAGCTCGGCGGTTTCGTGAATAGAGAAACGATTATCAAGGTGACAGACGAAACAACGATCAGCATCGTAACAGGCATAATCCCTGTTCCGCCTACCGTATATCCCGGTGTCTGCCAGTTGCGGAGAAAAAAATAGAGCCATAGCAGAATAACGCTTAGAATCGCGGCAAACACACCACTTTTTGTGCTCCGCCGCCAGAATAACGCTGCGACCACAATCGGAAAAAGTCCTGAAAATCCGGTGAATGACCAGATCGCGAGTCTAAAAATGCTCGGCGTCGCGATCAGCGAGATGAGATAGGTAATACAAAGCACACCGCTGACAAATAGCCGTCCCACCCACACCCGTTGTTTCTCGGAAAACGCGCCTTGACGATAATGCCCAATAATATCGTGTGTGAACATGCTGCCAATAGCGAGCGATTGTGAATCAAGCGATGACATAATCGCAGCAAAAACACCAGCACCTAAAAATCCAGCTAATACACCCGGGGCGTGCATACCGATCATCTGAATCAGCACATTGTTTGCTTGCGATCCGTGTAAATCCGGGACATCTACATTTCCTAATATTCCGAGCAGCACGCTCGGAATCCACACAATTGCGATACATAATGGATACAGGATAATTGCATAACGGAACGTACCGACATCTTTTGCGGTTAGAAAATGTGAGAAGATATGCGGAAACATACCGACACAGAGCGGGATACAGAGATATGTCAATAGTTCTAACGGCTTAATATGCTCCGCCTGCATCAGCAACCCCGGATCAACTTTAGAGATTGCGTTTGTAAAACCGCCCATTCGATGCGTGATAACAAAGAAGGTGATACCTCCGAGTGTCATGAAAACGAGCGTCTGGAAGGTATTCACCCAAGCGGTGCCTCGCATACCGCTATAGGTAACGTAACAGAGCACAACAGCGCAGATAAGTAAACCGCCGCCCCACTGTGGAATTTTGCCATCTGTAAGGGTCGCCAATGTCCCGCCACCGCCCATCACTCCGATGAGTAGATAAGGTATGAGCAGCAACACAAATAGAATAAAGAGTAATAGTCCTATACCATCGGACTCCCAGCGGTCGCGGAAGTACTGCGCCTGCGTCACATAGCCAAACCGTTTTCCAATTCGCCATAAACGAGTCCCGATAAAGAGGAACACACACGGTACAACGATCGCAGAAGAAGAAGCCATCAGCGCGAAGACACCGATACCTCTATGATAGGCTTCACCGGATGCGCCAAGGATTGAGAACGCAGTCATGTTCGTGCCGAAAAGCGTCATCAACAGGATAAACCAATTAATCGTCCGGCTCGCGACGAAGTAGTCCTCTCCAGTATTTCGGAAAAGTTTGTGGCTCAAAGCCCCGAGAACCAGTACCATAGCGAGGTAGATAAAAATAACAGCAAGACTCATTTTTCTCCCCAATCCCCTCGCGCTTTGACGAAGGCTGCCATTAGCAACGTTGCCACAAGACAGTAACCGATATGATAAAGCAACCCTATCGGTATCCCTAAAACGAGCTGCGGCGTTTTCCAGAACCAGAAATCGTTATGGAGTAAGAACAATAACACGAGTAGGCAGTATAACATCCATTTAACTGGGTTTTTCATAGTGTGCCTCCTTTTCTCGCCAATTATAATAGAAAATGGCAATACTGGCGACTATGACTATTCCATGAATCCATATAAACTGAACATCCGTTGACAGAAAAAAGAGGACGAGTGCAGCAGCAAACAAGATGCAGCGTGCCCATAGCGACAATTTGTTAAAAATATAACCCGCGATCGCAGCCGCGAGGATAACCGTGCCAACCAGCGTGAGTGAGAAATTTCCGACAACTGCCCATAATTCGGGTGTACCGCCATCGCTGTCCAACCAGAGCAACGTGGGGCGCAACACGAACGCGTAGGGCAACGCGAAACCAACGAGCGCGAACCTGAATGCGGCGAACGCCGTTGCCATTATCCCGGACCCCGCGATCGCAGCTGCAGCATACGCTGCCAATGCAACAGGTGGTGTCACCATTGACATCATCCCGAAATAGAAGATAAAAAAGTGTGCTGCGAGCGGAACAACGCCTAAATCCAGAAGCACGGGCCCTACCAAGATCGCCATCAGTAGATAACAGACCGATGAAGGCAAGCCCATGCCGAGGATGATTGTCGAAATCATCAAAAAGAACAGGGCTAACATCAGATTTGTAGCCGCAAGCGGTAAGAGCGTTGAGGGTAGCTTACTACCGATACCCGTCAATGTCACGACCCCTAAGATGATACCGACGCACGCTGCAGCCGCAATCAACGAAACGCCGCTTTGCGCTGCCCGCTCACAAGGCGATATTAAAAAGTTGACCCTTTGCCTCAAATCCGAAGCACCGACATCGGTTTCAGTGGTAGAAGGCAGTCCACGTATTCGGCGTATCAAATAGCCGAACAGACTTATTACGATGACTACCAATAGACTCCAGCTCACCGCTCGGAACGCCGTAGCCCCTATTAGCAAAACGCCGATAAGCGTAACAAACGCAGCGAAAAAGATAAACCCTTGCAGCGTCAAAAGTTTCCCACGCTTCGCCTCCTGCGCGTCGGTACTCGCTGCTTCAGGATTGCGAACGTGCCGACTACTTTTCGCCGACTTCGCTTTAGCCAACTCACGAGCCGAAAAATGCACCATACACAGCATTCCCGTATAGTAAAGGATTGCTGGAAGTAGTGCTGCCCGGATAATCTCCAAATAGGTGACGGCAGGCTCCACGATTTCGAGCATCATATATGCGGCTGCACCCATGATGGGTGGTACCAATGCGCCGCCAGAACTTGCCGCGGCTTCAATGCCACCTGCTATCGTAGGTTGAAACCCAGAGCGTTGCATCAAGGGAATCGTAAATGTGCCGGTCGTCGCTGTATTCGCTACAGCGGAACCTGACAAGGATCCCATCATACCGCTGCTCAACACAGCGACCTTCGCGGGTGCCCCCGCACTCGCACCGAACACACGCCTCGCCAAATCCAAGACATAACCGGTTGCTCCCGTCCGTTCGAGCAATGTACCGAACAGTACAAACAGGAACACATAGGTGAACATGACCCGAAGCGCGATGCCAAAGGTGCCTTGACTGTGTAAAAACGTCTGGCTGACAATCCGTTGAACGGAATATCCGCGATGTGGGAACAGCGCATCCGGCATAAACTGTCCAAAACCGGCATAGATCAGAAACGCGAGAGAAAGTAGCGGAAGCGTCACGCCAATAGAACGGCGCGTGGCTTCTAATACTAAGACGAGTCCGACCGCGCCGACGATGTAATCCAGCTGCTGTTCTGCCCCAGCGCGGTCGCCGAGAGACTTACCGTCTAACCAGAAACTTTGGAAGACCGGTTCTGTTTGGATTACAACGTAGCCGAAGCAGGCAATCACACTGCCGATAAGGGCGACATCAAGCCCTTGAAAAACAGGGTTTTCTGCGAAACGTGAATGAATAGGGTATTTCAAGAATACCACTATTAATCCGAGCATCGCGAAGAGTGCTAACTCAGATTGCGGTGCAAGCTGCGGATAGTTGACCTCTGCCAAGATAAAGAGGCACAACAGCACCGAAACTGCAAGAAAGATGTTATTTTTTAACTTTTGTATCAATAGGTTAACCGACTCTGCTTTTTGAGTTTGCCGACAAGGCTTGAACTTCCACCTGTTTTCAAGGCGAATAACGGGATACCCCAAATCTCTTTAAGTTTAGCAAGGAATGCGGGAAAAATCAAGGGAAACTATACATGGCTTAAATAAAAAAGGCGATTGTAGTCCAGCGTCAATACTGGTATCTACAATCGCCGCTATATTTGAAGTGTGGTTATTTCCAAGAGGGACCTCCAAGAAAGTTATTCTGCCAAACCGAGCCTTTGCGCTGCACCGGTCAGCTTCTGTGTTACCTGCGCCGTGATAGACCCAAGCCTAAAGACTTGGGCTTCCGCAAAAGTTTGCGAAAGCATTTGTGGTTTTCAGAAGCGAACTGGACGCTTCAACAGAGTAGCCTACAATCTTGCCGAGCAAGACGATAGGTCTTACAACTCCTAACTCAAAGGAAGCTACCCCTTCTTTAAGGATATTGATAGCAGCGTTATGGTCGCGGTCAAGGTGTGTTCCACAACTTGGGCACGTCCATACTCTATCTGATAGCGTGATTTCTTTGTTATGAAAGTCGCAAACAGAACAGCATTTTGTAGTAGGTTTCCACCTATCTATTTTCTGAACACGTTTGAGGCGTTTGCGGACTTGGTGTTGGAGTTTCTTTATGAACTCACCAAAGGCGAGGTCTGAAACCTGTTTACCAAAGAGTGCTTTCATGCCTGATAGGTTGAGGTCTTCAAAGAACATTATATCAAAATCACGGCAAAGGTCTATAGCAAGTTTCCAATGGTGGTCTGTTCGTTGGTTTTGCGTTTTCTTATGGATACGTGCTATAGTTTTCCGACTGCGTTCTCTGTTGTTAGAACCTTTAACCTTACGTGCGTGTCTTCTCTGTTCTTTCGCTAAATCGTTAGCGTTCTGTTTGTAAAACATAGGTGAAGTATATCGTTTGCCATTACCGCCAGTTAGGAAGTCTTTGATACCCATATCAAACCCTTCGGCTTTACCCGTCTTGGGTTCGGGTTTCACTTCACGGCATTCTTCGGTAAAGGTAATATACATATCACCAAGGGTGTCACGTGTAACTTGAACTTGTGTGATTCTACCTTCTATACTTCTATGTAAACTGAAACGATACCAACGGCCATTGATGCGGATTTGATACGTCGCAGAACTCCGCTCGTGTTTCTGCTTCGGTAGCAAATACTCTAACTTGATTTGATTACCACGAAACGTCATGCCTTTGTGTTTCTTACACGACTTGAATTGCGGATGCCCTCTACCGAGCGTTTTCATCTCTCTAAAGGATTGCGACAGACGTTTGAGAACATTTTGTAAAGACCATGCGTAGGGGATATTCCAATACTGATACTTTTCAAGTTTCTTGAGTTTTGTCAAATGTGCAGACATTTTGGAATACGAAAGCCCTTTACCATAGCGGCGGTAATACCGCATGGAAAGTGCTATGAAATGGTTACGGACAATACCGCAAATATCCAAATCATTATGCAGATACTTTAGAGATTTATCGTAAAAGAGTTTGTGTTTTGTATTTCGCATGGTATCTCGTATCTCGGTTTTAACCTCAGTCAAGTAGGTTGGCAGACACGTAATCTTGCGACTACGCTTGACTTGTCTGCCACGAGATACCGATATTATACAACATTTAATCCAAAAAGTCAAACCTTTTTCTCATTATTAAGGTTTGGTCTAATTCAATAAGGCGGTTCTGTATCCCAAAGCTAAAGCATTGGGTTTTAGAACTGAAACGTTTGATAAAAACTGAAGGTAACAACCCGAATTTACCACTAATTTTTTCGACTTAAAGAGAGAAATATTTGGGAAAAAGGGTTATAGTAAAATCCGAAAATAAGTTTACACTTTTCGCTCGAAGGGGTTGGGTAACCCAACCCC
>VYCT01000358.1:0-10035 GCA_009843785.1 Candidatus Poribacteria bacterium
TTCCAAGACACCCCCACCATAAAATTGGATGTCTCCCTCAGATTTAGCCTCTATGATTTCGTTGATCAATTCCTCTTTCCGAGACCCGGTGTATTCGTCCACGCCGAGAGTCAGCGCAAGATCTTTGAGTTCCGAGAACTCCATTTCTTGGAGCTTGCCAATG
Organism: Candidatus Poribacteria bacterium; assembly: GCA_009843785.1. Classification (GTDB taxonomy): domain Bacteria; phylum Poribacteria; class WGA-4E; order WGA-4E; family WGA-3G; genus WGA-3G. The sequence continues at coordinate 164 of VYCT01000358.1, forward strand.
TCCAAGCTCTCCATAGTTTCTAATACTCCTCATTGTGCCCGGTTCCAAGGTAATAGCGAATTCTTTGTTCCTACTCAAATATGCAATATGTTCAGATGTGTTCGCAAAAAGCGGATACGCAGAAGCGGTTAAAATGAAATCGGGGCTGATCCTATAGAATAATTTACTAATGTTGGTTTCTATCGTTTTCGGTGCGCGGTTGAAACCACGTCTACCGGGTTCTCCAAAAATGCCCTTTTCACAAAGCAGCATACGGAAACTAAGGTACGAAGACCTGATTTTCCTACAAAGCCGGTTAAATTGGTATGATACCCGAACCGAATGCATGAGAAGTTGCCGTTGAGATATGCAACGCGGCAAAATGCGAGGTGTAAAAGGGTATCGGTGGAGTAGGTGCAATATTGCCCGCGGGAATGTTTCTTGTATAGTTGTGTTGCAATGCATGCCAGAAGATCGTCTCAACCTAAAGGTAGTGCTTCCGTGTTTCTCTATTATTGCGAAACCTATTGAAGCTAATGTCGCATACATCACCTGACAGCTAGGGACTCATTTTCCTCAACAGCGCGCTTTTCTCAGGAATTGCACAATTTTGCCAGGGGAGATCTGAGAATTTTACCCTTAAAGCATGCTTGCGATAGGAATTTAAGAACTTTAATTATTAATTATACACAATTGACTGTAAAAGGTCAAGTTTTTTTTCAAAAAAAATTAATTATGTCCAAAAAACTATGATGTGTAGGTGCGGTTTTGAACGTGCACCCTTGGAAAATAGGTGTTGTAAGTGCAGTTTTATGAAGATTAACTAAATATTCTGGTAATCTTTACAGATCGCGAGCGCAGCTCGCTCCTACCAAGAGGTTTTTGATGCATTACCGAATTAAATTCTTAAACTTCATTCAACCACACTTGATTTATCTACTCTTTAGGTTCTTCGGCATCACCTTTCAATTTTTTAAGGCTGCGCCGAACGTTCTGGTTATACTGGTTCTCTGTGAGAAAACCTTCCCAGAGTGCTATTGCATCGTCATTATAGCCTTGTGAAACATAGTAATCTCCAAGAGCTATAACAGGAATATCGGAGTTTGGATCTTTCTCAATCGCTGCTTTAAATTCGGCAACAGCCGTTTCGGTATCACCGTTGAGTAATGCTAATTCACCTCTACTATAGGGGATCAAAGCGTGTTCTGGATATTCCGCTGCTAATTCATCTATGATCTGCTGCGCGTCTTCCGGTTTATTAAGTTGATAGGTTGCGCGCGCAGCAAGAATCGTTGCATAGACTATCTGGTTGCGAAGTTCACGTTTTTCAACATCGCTTTCTGACTTATCAAGCACTCGTTTCGCTATCCGGGCAGCGGCTTTATACCTTGCACGGGCTTGGACGTAATTTCCGTACTGATAGGTGAGATCACCGAGCGTTTTGGCACCTATGTACGAATCACCTTTCTGATCGACGAGGTCTTGAAAGATTGCAGCGGTTTTCCGATCCTTCAACCGATAGTGAAGTACTTCGGCAAGGCTTTGCAACGCGTCTGTATTCTGCGTGTTCGCGGCAACAGAACGTTCAAGGACTTCGCGTTCTTTCTCGGGTTCACCCAATTTTTTGTGTGCCAGCGAGATGAGCCAGTAAATCTCAGAATCTTTACTCCGACTCATTCCGATGACAGAATTGTAGGTCTCTATGGCTTGCTCATAGTTTTCGGAGGTATAGTGATTTCGACCGGTGTTGATAATGGCTTCAACGACTTTACCATCCCGGCTTGCGGCTTTTCTGAGTACCTCTTTCGCACGTTGATGCATCCCGACTTTTCGATAGCAAACCGAGAGTTTGAGGTAGGTGTACGGGTCAATTTTGTCTTTTGCGGCTTCTGCGCGTGTGATTGCGTCGAAGTATAACGCCCCTGCGTCCCGGTAACTTTCATCGCCATAGAAGAAGTTAGCAATCATAAGTTCAGCAGCGTGGTAACTCCCTTGGTCGTCCCCTGCGATACCCGTCTGTCCACCGAAGTTCCGCATAACATCTGCGGCACTAATCCCAAATCCGGAGTCGGCGATTTCGACGTTAGCGTTGCCCATTGCGGGGCTTCTCTCAACGCTGCCACGCGGACGATCTCGTTCACGTCGGGCTTCAAACTGTGCCAACGCTCTTCCCTGCTGTGTTGCCAACGGATCGTCCGGCTCCGGGATAGTAGCGTTGAAATCTTTCAGCACTTGTTTCGCCTTTTCAACCGATTCTTCAGCACCTTCAATCTTTCCATATCTCTTAACGAGCAATTGGTTAGTGCGTTTCGCTTCCTCTTCGTCCTTGAGGTGTTGGTGTTGAATTCGTGCCTTATTCTCAAGTGCCAATGCTGCTCGCTTACTTCTCGGATTGCGGTTCGCGAAACTATCGAAAGTTTCTGCGGCTTGTTCAAAACTCTGGTCATCCTCGTAGCTTTTCGCCAACATCAGGTGTGCATTTTGGCTTAATTCGAGTTGTGGGAAGTTGTTAACGATTGCGTCAAATTGCGTTTGTGCGGCTTTATAATCCTTTTCTCTGTAGTGGTGCATGCCGAGTTCATAGTGCGCTTCGGCGGCTTCATCGCTTTTCGGCGCAGCGGCAATGACGGCTTCGTAGGCTTTGATGCCCTCTGCTGGCCGGTTCATCTGCTTAATAAATAAAGTCCCTATAGCAAACTGCGCTTGAAGTGCTACCGGTGTGCCGGGTTGGGTATCGACAACGCTTTGATAAGCCTCAATTGCGCCGTGATAATCTTTGTCCTCGGCGAGTTTGTCCGCTTTACTCAGCGCACCTCCGGGTAAGCATCCGATCTGCGGTGCTGCTACCAATAGGATAGCGATAAGTACGCAATATTTCATACTTTTAAAAGCAAGTTCTGACAACGGATAATAAGTTTTGGTCTCGAGTCGTCCAAAAAATTTCACGGTTTTTCTCCTTTTTGGCATATTGGCTCTGTTGAAGAACCGCTATGGGAATAGTCCCCCATTTAAATACGAATTTTTCATCTCTAAACATTTTTTAGAATGGCTTATTTTCGACATCAGGGTCTAAATCTTTCGCCTTCTGAAAGTCGGTTTTCGCTGCTGCGTGTTGCCCGAATGCCTGCTTCGCTAATCCACGGTCATAGTAATAACGTGCCTCATCGGGTTTCATCAGGATCGTCTCATTGAAGTCTTCAATCGCCTCACGATATGCCCCAAGCGCAGCCTTCGCAGCAGCACGCGTATGATAGGAAGCGGGACTTGGATTATCCACCCTTAGACGGATTGCTGCATCGCTGTCTGCGACCGCTGCTTCAAAAAGTTTTCTGGCTTCCTGTGTATCGCCCCGTTCGTGATTAAATTGTCCGAGGAGATATTTTATCCATCCTCTGCTGTTATAGACTGAGGCATATTCGGGGTCCAGTTTGATGGCTTCCGTATAATCCTCTACAGCCCCTTGATAATCTACTTGTGCCTCTACTCTATTACCTTGGTCCGCTTTAGATTTTCCGAGGTTGTACTTCGCATAACCGCGATCGAAGTAAGCAGTCTCCCTTTTAGGATGCAGCTGGATAACTTTATCGTAATCTTTTATTGCGCCTTCATAGTCGCGAAGATGGTATTTGGCATCTGCGCGATGGTCCCAAACATTCAAAGAATTCCCGAGTTGAGGGTTGAGACTGACGATCTTATCATAGTCTTCAATCGTGCCGGCATAATCCTTTAATGCAAATTTCAAATGTGCGCGAGCAAAATAGATTTCCGGCGAATCTGGCGCGAGTTTTAAAGCGCTATCGAAATCAGCAAGTGCCGCTTCATCTTGTCCTAAGGCGGACCTGGCCATTGCTCTACAAAAATAAGAATGAACAAAATTGGGATCAAGTTTAATAGCACTATCACAGTCAGCAATTGCTTCTTTGTAACGTTTTAACGATATATTTGCCCCAGCTCGACTGTTATAGGCTATCGCGTAATTAGGATTAAGTTTGAGGGCAGCATTACAATCCTCAATAGCAGCTTCTTCTTTTCCTAACACAGATTTTGCCGACGCTCGATTAATATATGCCAGCACCTGATGCGGGTTAAGTCTAAGTGCATTATCACAGTCAGCGACCGCTTCTTTATAATTCCCTAACAATAGATTTACCGCTGCCCGATTGAGATAGGCATCCACCAAATTTGGGTTGAGTTCGAGTGCAGCGTCAAGGTGTGCAATGGATTCTTGATGGTTTCCTTGTTGAAATTCTGCCTGCGCTTGTCTGATTTCTGTATAGGTACGTATCAATGGGTGTTTTTGCCATTCTGCGAAGGGTTCCGTTTTTGCTACACGGTCAAGCAGGTGAGCCAAAGTCTGTGCGGGAATTGCGTGGCTGATATACCCTTGCGCGACACCGCCGAGCAGCGAAGCCCCCATTTCGCCTCCAACAGCGACACCTATGACCTTCCCCGAATCGTTCAGGATGGCACTTCCACTGTTTCCCGGATCGAATTCCTCTTTAATTTCAAGACGTTTGCCACTCTTTTGAATACCAGATATGGTAACTTGTGTAGCTTTGCCTTCCTCCGCGCGCGGGTGACCGACAGCGCAAACAGTTTCACCGACCTGTACGGTATTGCTGTCGTCGAGCGGAAGCGGTACTCCGTCGCCTGCGACCTTTAAAATGACGAGATCGTTTTCAGCGTCAAACGCCACAACGCCTTCAACTGGGAACTCAGTTTTCGTGCTGACGATTTCTGCGAAAACCGATGGTGCGCCTGTAACACAATGAATATTGGTCGCAATTAGATTTGGCGCGACAAAAAACCCGCTTGCCCGTGGCCAGATAAGAGGTTCCCCGGTTTCTTCATCCGTTTTTTGCCAGACCAAACGGACAACACTATCCGTTAAGGCTTTTTCTGCAATCTGCTGGAACTTTTCCGCCATATCAGTATCGTGTTCCGTAGGGTACGCTGTCTATGAAAAAGTAGCGGCTTGGGTTTTAATAGCACGATTTGGACGCGCTTTCATCAATCAATTCTAAAACTTCTTGTCGAGTGTAACCCTCTTTTTCGATGAGTTCGTCGCAATCCACTCTATTTTTCGCGTCGGGGCCTCTGCCTGCTTCAAGGATTGAATTCGTCAGCCAACTGGTTCGGACTCCATTGATACCGGAGGTATAGTTTGCCTCATATTCACCTTTCACTAAACCAACGAGTTGGTCAACTTTATTACGCGGATAACCTTCCGGACGCGGGTAAGTCAGCGGTTCAGCCTCGCCACCCTTGGGGATGTACCGAATCCCACCTTTGATTTCAATCGTGCCTTCGTCGCCCTCAAGAATTACCCATTCTTCAAATCCGACGCGTGTGTTACCGAGGATGGTGATTGTCCCTTCAGCACCGTTATCGAGTGTTACATCAGAGTAGGAATTAATTTCGACGAATTTTGGAACGAGATTTCCGTCATCGTCCTCAAACTTCATGTCGGTTGTTCCGTAGACTGCAGCTGGCAAAGCATTGGTCATCCACAAAAATATATCTTGGAGATGGCTGCCGGAGTCGTTTGGTTGACCCCCACCGGAGAAACGTGGATTACCGCGCCAGCCGCCCGCGCCCCATCGCTGCGCCATATAAACCTCAAATTTCTGTAGGTTTCCGATGCGTCCTTCGGCGATTGCGCGTCTCCCCGCCATGTAGGTGTCTTCATAATGACGCTGATACCCGCCGACAAGATGTAACCCGCTGCCCATCGCAATTTTGGTAATTGAGATTGCATCACCGACAATGTTTGCCATCGGTTTTTCAACGATGACATGACACCCCGCGCGAAGCGCGTACTTTACATGAATATCGTGCAGGGAATGCGGTGAGAAAACACCGACGATGTCCAGATCCTCGTGATTGAGCATCTCGATGAATTCATGTTCGCCGAGGTAGCGATTGAAACTGTTCGCTTTATAGCCATCAACGCGTTCTTGGAGTGCATTCTCTAAAGCGTCTAAACTGCCTTCATGTGTATCTGCTGCAGCGACAACTTCTGCATCTGGACGGGTTGCGAAACCGAGCGTGTTACCACGTCCTGCACCACCGGGCCCAATCACGCCGACTCTTAAAATATCATTCTTGCTGGTTTCCATGATTCTAACATCTCCGAGTTATATGTGTCAAGAGAAATTTTGTGGTAAAAAAGTTACCAATCTTCTTAAAAAGTTACCAAATGGTAACTTTTTTGTTTTTTGGTAACTTTTCAGATATGGTTGAGAACTTAGTCACTGTATGGGTTCGTAAGCGTTTTTCTCTGATGTTTCGCTGTAAAAAAAATGTTACCATGGCAACGGTAACTGTCAACGGCTAAAGACGCGGAAGAGTTTTTTGATCGGATCGTAGAACTCGTCAACCACGCGTTCTTTGAGCGGGATGATAGCATTATCCGTAATTGTGATATGTTCCGGACATACCTTCGTGCAACACTTGGTGATATTACAATACCCGATCCCGTCTGAATTTTTTAACTCTTCCAGCCGGTTCTCTGTGTCAATGGGGTGCATCTCCAAGGACGCAGCATAGACGAGGTATCTCGGTCCGATGAACTCGTCGTGCAGGCTGTGGTCGCGTAGGACGTGACAGACATCTTGGCAGAGGAAGCACTCGATACACTTCCGAAATTCTTGGACGTGGTCGATGTCTTCTTGTTCCATCCGCCATGTGCCGTCTTCGGCATCCGGTGGACGCGGTGCGAACGGTCTCATCTGCTCTTTCACCTTGAAGTTCCACGACACATCCGCAACGAGGTCTTTGATGAGCGGAAATGCGCGCATCGGTTCGATTGTGACGGGTTCATCGAGCGGTACGGTGTCAAGGCGTGTCATACACATCAATTTCGGTTGCCCGTTGATTTCGGCGGAACACGACCCACATTTTCCGGCTTTACAGTTCCAGCGAACAGCCATGTCGTTTGCCTGTTCGGCTTGGATACGATGTACCGCGTCTAAGACCACCATGCCTTCAGAGACTTCGGTCTCGTAATCGACAAATTGTGCATTGTCCGCATTGCCACGCCAGATTCTAAAAGTTGCTTTCGCCATAATAGTTATCGGTTGTCGGTTGTCGGTTATCGGTTACGTCTGCTGTGACGCGACCATTCCCTGACAATCATCAACTACTTTCCTCCCTTTTCCCATTTAGGTTATCGTCATCAGAAACCTCTTTAACCAACAACTGATAACTGATAACCGAAAACTATTTATCCTATCTCGTCTATGATTTCCTGTAGATTCGCTCTGAGTTCGTCAATCGACTCTCGTCGGACTGTCATTGCGCCATCATCTGATTTGTTGATGATTGTGTTATATTTGCCAGCACCAGGTTCCTCTTTTTCCGGGTAATCGTCCCGTGAATGTGCGCCGATGCTTGCCCGACGTTCAAGAGCTGCAAGCGCAATCGCTTCGGACACCGTGATCAGACAGTCGAGATCCAGTGCTGTATGCCAGCCGGCGTTGTATTCACGGTTACCGATGGCGTGGACGTTCTCTGCTTTTTCGCGTAGGTTCTGAATCTCGTCCAAGGCTTGTGTGAGGCTCTCTTGGGTTCGGGCGATGCCGACCAGATTCTCCATCTTTTCTTGGAGTTGCGCTTGGATATCATAAGGCCCCATATTGTTGCCATTGCCATCCGTTGGTGGATTCTCGAAGGGTTTGAGTGTATGTGCAGCGATTGTATCAATTTCTGCTTCATCAATCGGCACGGCTTGGTTTTCCATTGCAAATTGTGCGGCATATTCACCTGCACGCTTACCGAAGACGAGCAGATCAGAGAGAGAATTACCACCAAGTCTATTAGCACCGTGCAAGCCGGCAGCACATTCGCCTGCAGCGAAAAGTCCGGGAACCGCTGTCATCTGTGAGTCCGCATCGACCCGGATACCCCCCATAATATAGTGGGTCGTCGGACCGACCTCCATCGGTTCTTGTGTGATGTCGATGTTAGCAAGTTGTTTGAACTGGTGGTACATACTCGGTAACTTCCTGCGAATATAATCCGCAGCGTTCGGAATCTTCTCTTTGATCCATGCGATATCCAAGAACACACCGCCGTGTGGGCTGCCCCTGCCTTCTTGAACTTCTCGGACAATGCAACGTGCGACGTGATCCCGCGTCAAGAGTTCTGGTGGACGCCGTGCTTCTCGGTCACCTTGCGTATACTGCCACCCTTCTTCCGGATTATCGGCTGTCTGGTTCACATAGAGTTCGGGGATGTCGTCGAACATGAAGCGTGTGCCTTCACTGTTTGTCAGGATACCGCCTTCACCGCGTACGCCTTCTGTAACCAAGATGCCTCGAACACTCGGGGGCCAGACCATCCCTGTCGGATGAAATTGGACGAACTCCATGTCAATGAGTTCCGCCCCAGCGTGATATGCAAGGGAGTGCCCATCACCCGTGTATTCCCAACTATTGCTTGTGACTTTGTATGCCTTGCCGACACCGCCTGTTGCCAAGACAACGGCTTTCGCAGCGAAGACTTTGAAACGTCCTTTCTCACGTTCGTAACCGAAAGCACCCGATACCCTGTCTCCCGTTTTCAAGAGTGAGATGACGGTATTCTCCATGTGCACTTCAATGCCTTGGTGGATGCCGTGATCCTGTAAAGCACGGATCATTTCCAATCCTGTCCGGTCACCGACGTGTGCGAGGCGCGGATATTGGTGTCCACCGAAGTTCCGTTGGAGGATGCCTCCTTCTTGTGTTCGGTCAAAGAGTGCGCCCCATGCTTCAAGTTCACGCACGCGATCAGGGGATTCCTGGGCATGGAGTTCAGCCATGCGTGCGTTGGAGAGATATTGTCCGCCGCGCATGGTGTCGGCAAAGTGGACGCGCCAACTGTCTCTTTCATCAACATTCGCCAAAGCAGCGGCGACTCCGCCTTCTGCCATGACGGTATGTGCTTTACCAAGCAAGGACTTACACACGAGTCCAACTTTAAGGTCGCCTACAGCGGCTTCAATGGCAGCGCGAAGTCCAGCGCCACCGGCTCCGATGATCAATACATCATATTCATGCGTTTCGTAAGATGCCACGTTAATATTTCCTCTTTCTTCTCTATTATAAACACTTCTTAAAATGTAATCCAGTCCTGACCGAGTGCGGGTGCTATAAAACGGACGTATACATCGGAAAAACCGACCCAACAGAGGCTCATCCATGCCCAGAGCATGTGCCGACGATTTAAACAACTGACACAATTGTATGCTTGCCGACGGACCGGTGCTTTGGAGAGCAGGTCAACAGCACCGCCGACCAAGTGTCGTAAAGAGTGACACCCGAGCGTATAACCGCCTAAAAGGACGACGTTACCGGCCAAAATGATAGTGCCTACCCCGATGCCAAAGGTTGTCCCCCCGTTACCATCGTCGAACCAGAGTGCTTTCCATACATCGTAAACGAGAATACCGAGAAAGATAATCGCGATATAAAGGAAATATCTATGGATATTTTGTATAATCAACGGGAAGGAGTTTTCACCTCGATAGCCTTTTCGTGGTTCTGATACTGTACAGGATGGCGGGTCTGCCCAGAACGCTTTGTAATACGCGCCGCGATAGTAGTAGCAGGTAAAGCGAAATCCGAGTGGCATCCACATAATCAGGACTGCCGGGGTAATGAAACCTGGTATCCAAGACGGCATCATACCAAACCAACTGTGCTCAACGCTATGCGCGACCTCTTCAGTCCCGAAAAGCACCGGTGAATAAAGAGGGGACAGGTAGGATTCATGAATGAAATGATCCCCTTCAAAAACGCGAAAGAGTCCGTAAAGGACGAAGAGTCCCAACCCGACAAATACAGTTAAAGGTTGCAACCACCATGTATCTCGGCGCTGGGTTTGAAAACGACGGTTTTCTGTTAAAGTGA
>VYCT01000358.1:10045-10786 GCA_009843785.1 Candidatus Poribacteria bacterium
ATTAAAATTTCTCATATCAAGAACATTCAGAAATCATGTCATAAATAGTTTGTGGCATCTTTTGTGCTGATACCTCGTACAACGATAGCATATTTATGAAAGATGTTTGGATTATTCTGTTTTATTCTGGTCGTTTCGAGCCGGCGGTGGTGGAAGATACTTCCAACCGAGTGCCTTAAATTTCTTCTGTTCCGCCTTCAAATAATCGTAGAGTTCTTGCGAGGATTTAAATTGGGCGGCAAATTCTTCTTTTATTCGATAGCACTCTTCCAGCACAGGATCCATGCGCGTATCATGTTTCTCTTTCACTTGAATTTCCTCAATGAGTTCAATCGTTTTGAATGTATTATATTGTATCATACAATGCGGTTTTTGTCAAATTACAGAGTTGTTCAGTCAGTATTAACGCAGCCTCCACAGCAGCACCGTGCAATCAGCACTTCCGCTGGCAAGTATCCGCCCATCGGAACTAAACGCTACACTCCTAACGCTGGATGCATGTCCAATGAGTGTTGTGATGTGTATACCGGTGTTTGCGTCCCATAGATGGACGGTACCATCCCCACTTCCACTGGCAAGTATACGTCCATCTGGACTGAACATCACGCTGAGAATATTTCTTGTGTTGTTAGTAAGTGTGTGCTTATGTTCACCGGTATTTGCGTTCCAGAGGCGTATTGTCCAATCGCCACTTCCGGTAGCAATCGTATTCCCATCCGGACTGAACGCTACACTCCAGAC
>VYCT01000254.1 GCA_009843785.1 Candidatus Poribacteria bacterium
GCTTAAACATTGTGAAGAAACACCCAAGCAAATAAACCCTACGGGACTCAAGAGGGTTATGAAGTCACCAAGGTTTTCGCGTCGGAGCCGGTTCGGTTCCAAACCGAACCTACCGGCCTGGGGGTCGCGACGGTTGTTTTTTCTAAAATTGACACTTATGGTGCGGTTCCAAACCGAACCTACCGGATCTGGGGGTTCAAACTTGGACGAAAAACCGAGAACTCAATAGCCCTGGCCTCTGGACAAAAAATGTTGACACAAGATTTCAGATGGCATATAATTTCGCATGTCCTGTTAGACGCGTTGAACGCGCGAATCATGATTTGGGCAAACACATAAGGAGACTTAGATGGCAGAACGAATTAAGATGGGATTGGTAGGATGCGGCGGTATGTCTGGTGCACACATGGGCGGTTATCGTCAACTCTGGTCGAAAGGACTTAGGGATTTTGAGATTGTGGCGGCGTGCGACATCGCCGAAGAACGCGCTGAGGAACGCGCGAATCAGGCACACGAATTTCAAGGCGGTACAAAGCCAGCAGTCTATACAGAGCTCGATGAAATGCTGGCGAAACACCCTGATTTAGAGTGTGTTGACATCTGCGCGCTCCACAGTGCACACCATGTGCTTGCCGTGCCTGCGCTTGAGGCGGGGAAACACGTTATTATTGAAAAGCCGTTCGGTATCACAATGCGGGCATGCCAATTGATGATGGAAGCGGCGGAGCGGAACGACAAAATTATCTCCGTGGCTGAAAACTATCGTCTGGCGCGCATCCAACGCACCCGGAGTTGGGCAATCGCGCAAGGCCGTATTGGTGAACCGCGTATGTTCTTCTGGATCGAAGTCGGCGAAGGGTTAGGCAAATGGGGTTGGCGCAACTTCAAGATGGATGCCGGTGGCGGTTGGGCATTAGATGGCGGTGTGCATTTCACGGATCTGATGCGCTATATTCTCGGTCTGGAAGCCGAGGAAGTTTACGCGATTAACAAGGCTTATGAACCTTACCGCTACGACAATCCGGGCGAGCGTGAAGGGGGTTATGCTGTTGATGTCGAAGACGCGATGATCGCTACCATCAAGTTTGAACAAGGCGTTACTGCGCAGTGGACCTGGGTCGGTTCGGCACCGGGGCACGGTTTCGGACAACATACTGTTTACGGCAGTGAGGGCGCGCTTGATTGGGGTAGAGGTTTAGTGCCACGCGGCGGTGAACCGATTTCCAACGAAGACTTGATGAAAGAATTCACGGATAGCCTCAGCGATTCGGAACGGGAATACTATTTCCCAGGTGGTATCGAAGATACCGTCGCGATTGAGTTGAAATACTTCGCCGATGCGATTCGGAGCGGAGGCAAACCGGAAGTGGACGCTGTTGAAGGGATGCGGTCTGAAGCGATCTGTATGGCGGTCTATGAATCCGGCTGGTTTGGTCGTCCTGTGACGATCGCCGAGATCGAAAACTGCGAACTCGAAGGCTATCAGAAAGAGATTAACGATAAGTTGGGGATTGGCGGTTAGCGGTTAGCAGTCGTTGTAGGGGCAGATTCTCCCGGTTTGATCACACGGGCGTGGAAACCACGCCCCTACGAACAACCCTGCTACTGGGAAAGTGAAGACCTTGTTGACACGGAGAAGATAATGGAGCGATTGAAAGGGAAAGTTGCGATTGTTACAGGTGCCGGCAAAAAAGGCGAAGTTGACGGGACCGGCTATGCGACCTCCATGCTCTTCGCGAGAGAAGGTGCGAAAGTGCTATTGGCGGACATCTCTCCTGAAAACGCCGATGCTACACTGTCAGAAATTGAGGCAGAAGGTGGCGAAGGCTCTGTGTTCATTGGGGATCTATCCACAGAGGCAGCTTGCGCTGGCATGGTGGAAGCTGCGGTTGAACGTTTCGGTAAAGTGAACGTTCTTTTTAACAATGTTGGACTGGGTGGCTCTGGGATGGTCACGGAGGTAGACGAGGCAAAGTGGGATAGAGTCATGGATGTCAACCTCAAGAGCATGATTATGGCGTGTAAGCATGCAGTGCCTCGGATGGCTGAGGCGGGCGGCGGGTCTATTATTAATGTCTCGTCGATCGATGCGTTGCGTGCGGGTTCTTCTCGAAATGTGCCTTATGCAGCAGCGAAAGGTGGCATGATCTCTACAACGAAAGTAATGGCTGTTCATCACGGACGTGACAATATCCGCGTGAACTGTATCGCCCCTGGTCATCTCTATGCGTCGTTCCCTGCGCCGTACCTCAGTGAAGCAGAACGAGAACGCCGCCGTCTCATTGGTCCGCTTGGGACAGAGGGCACCGCATGGGACGTGGCATGGGCGACTGTTTTTCTCGCTAGCGACGAGTCGAAATGGATTTCTGGTGTTGTTATTCCGATTGATGCAGGTCTACTCGCCGCAACGCCACTTGCCGTCGTGCATCAACTGGACGAATAATGGGCAGTGCGGCATAGATATTCAATTGGTAGATGATAGCACTATTGCGAGTTCCACAAGTAATTTATGTTGAATTTCACTGGATCCTCAGCAGCGACGACCCCTTCCATCTGCACCTTTAGATCCAAAAGTTCCGCTGATTTCGTTTCATAGAAGAACTGAATGCCTACTTCGTTATTGGGACCAATGAATTGTGCAAAACCGGTAATATCATCGTCTGTTAACTGTTTTCCATTTATCGTAACTGTTACGCCGCTCTCGCTAAGGGTTGGTGGATCTTGGCGAATTGTTCCCTCTGGGTAGTATATCCAGATAATCCATCCGTGTCCATCATTGGTATCATCTGGATTATTCCCGTTATTGCCGTTGTTATCGCCATTACTGTTGCCGTTATCGCCACCGCCACCGTTATTACCGTTGTTATTGTTGTTATTGCCACCGCCACCGTTATTACCATTGTTATTGCCTACCCTCGCTGCGCGCAAAATAGGGTTCCCTTCATGATAGAACAGATAAAGTTGTTTCTCAGGATAGATGTGGATGGCAGGTCCACCATTCTGCGTTTCTGGTATAAGCTTGAGACAGGTTGAATCGATACCGTCCTGAAAGCAGACGACATTTCCATCCGTTGAGACCAGATAGCGGTCTACCTCAGGAACAGTTAGTACGGAACCTGTATAAGGCGTGTCGGAACAACCGGTGATGCTGAAAAGGCCAATTAGGATTCCGAGGATAAATCTTAACGCCAAAGGTTGAATTTTTCCCATGACTTTACTCCTGCTTAGATACTACTGTAGTGGTCGTAACTGGAGAATATTTGTGTCATCGTCAGATTCTACGTTCTCTGCACTGATGTGGAATATTGCTGTATTGCCTGGAACTAACTTATTCACTTGAATTGTTATCTCCGGTGCCTCAGTTTCGACGGAAAATTGAACACCGCGACTCCCATCACGTTTGTCCGTTTGCGTAAAGTCGATGATCTCTAGATATCTTCGCCTATTTGTTCCAATTGTTGTGCCTTCGACGATCCTGATGTCGAGTCCACTGGTTTCAGGTGTTCGCCCACGATTTGCTTCGGGGAATGTGTCTGGGTAGTATATCTGGATAATCCAACCTTCGGGCACATAGTCGACATTATCATTGTTGAAATTACCGAGATTTGACGGCAGTTGCGCTCTACCAGTTGCTACCAATTCCTGTACAATTTGAGTGGTGTCCATGAGTCTCTTGGCTTCCAAAATGGGATTCCCTTGATAATCGAATACATAGGTGATATTTGTTGGATGAACGTGGACGGTAGGTGTATAGTCTATCCCTGCCGCGTCGATTTCCGTTGTATCCAACAGAAGTTTTACGCAGACGGTATCAAATCCATCCTGAAGACAAACTGTATCTTGTTCAATTGCGTCAAGATACTGGTCTACATCGCCGACAGTCAACGTTGGACCGGTATAAGGGACATCGGAGCAGCCTGTTATACTGATAAGCACAATCAGAATACTGCTGATTAAACTGATCGCTAAATATCCACCTTTTTTCAGCAATTCAAAACCATCTTTCACTCGTAGAACATTGTAAAGTGCCGTCAATGCCTCAGTTCGTGCTTTGCCGAAATGTTGAGAAGATATATTGCTAATTTTTATATTTATTTTTTCCATGATGTTGCTCCCTTATTGGAATCGCAGCGCGAATTAGCCGATCTGAGTAGTATCGGCTATCTTCTGGGCTTGTATGGTATCTATCATAGGCACCCAAATTAGAATGAACCCAAACGCTATAAATAAACGATGCGTACCGATGTTGGGTTTCACTAAAGTCTACCGATACATCATCCATAAGATTGTCCCGTGGAACCTTGTGAAGTAAAATCGTGTTTTTCAGGATGATAGAACTGGCGATCGCGTATGATAAACTTTACAGTGATATGCTTCTCCGCAGCGTGATACGGAAAACGGAATCAGAGCCGTTCAGTTTTCGGTTGGTCGTTGTTTTTGTGGAAAGCGTAGCGATTCGGAGAGTGCTTCTATAAGAGGTTAGATGTCTCAGTATTTTTCATAAAAGTTTACGCCAATGCGTTGAATCTGTTCAACCATATCGGGGTTGTCAATCTGATGGAAAATGGATAAGTCAATTGTATAGGGTAAGAGGAGATCATCGAGTTCAGTATCAATTCGGGAGAGTATGCTGTGGGTTAAGGTATCACCACAAAGCGTAAGGTCGATATCAGAACCATTTCGGTAGGTGCCTGTGGCGCGCGAACCGTACAAAATTGCGCTTTCAATTTGGGGATAATGGCTTAAAACGCCCTGGATCTTTTGAAGGGTGCGATCTGGTAAACCGTATTTCATAGCACTGGTTCCTGTTTCAGACGCTCTATTTTTGCCAGCAATGTTTCAAATTCAGAGAAATATGTATTGAGAAGTGCAGAAACGACCTCGTTAGCGACACTCTCGTTGTAGGTATGCGTCGTTAAATTGCGGTGGCGAATCATTTCCATCCACGCTTCTCCATTCTCAATTAATCCCTCTTTAAAAGCAGCCCGGGTCGTATCTCTTGAACCGTACAATTTAAGATCTTGCGTTTGAAGAAAATCTTTTAGGGTATTCCATGCCAATTCGTGAGTATATTCAAAACCCTGTATCAATCCTTGTGCTTCCAAGTCTGACAGTTCACGTTGTCGTGCCAAATCCACCCCCTGTTTCAATCGCGAAAATGCTCTCCGAAAACTATCGGCTCTTTGTATCCAACGGGTGTTTTGAGAGTTCATCCGGCAAGCTCCTCCTTATTCCCATTTGTTTCATTTTGCCGAAGATAGCGTATTGATTTAGGAACGGAATCCACGGCTTTAGAACTGTGCGGGGAAGTTGCCGCGTGCGGCATCCATGACTTCGCCTGTAATTTCATCGTGGCCGTTGTCTTTGGCGAAACTTTCAATCCCCATCTTCGCCATGGGCCGGACGAAAGCGGGGATCCGCTCTAAGCGTTCGAGTGCCTCCGCTGTCCAAGTGGGACCGGTCGGTTCGGTAGGCGTTGCGTCTTCCTGAAATGCATCCGAGATAACGCCAGTAAAGGGGCATTTGCCGCCTTCAGCAGTCTCGCCTGAACCGGTTTCTGCCGAAAACATGTTAGGGATTGATTCGCCCTTTGCTGTCTCTAATTGTGAGCGTACCAGTTGCATCGGTTGTGCTGCTTCGTTAGTGCCGCCGAGTTTAAGGTCCAAGGATTTCAGCATCTGGGTCTCCGACGGATTGAGGTACATGGCGATCTCTGTAAAGCAGTCAGGGCATTCAAAAAGTGCTGTCACGGAGCCTTGTTCAGGTCGGGTCACGTCTTTAAATTTCATCGCCGTGTCGCAGTCTGTACACAGGAACTTCATAATTTTAACTTTCCTTGCGGTTAAACAACATGAGATTAGTATTTCACGGGCTTTTTTTAGACCCGTCCTCCATTTCATTACGGACTACGTATCTCACATCTAATATGTTACGAAACAGGCACAAACTAACAGTTTGTGCTACAGTTTCATTATGGGCTACGTTGCGTTTTCTCACCAAAAAAGTCTTGGATTTTTTTAGCCACTTGCATGAGTACCTCGCTCGCGGGAGCATCTGGATATTCACCAAGATAGAGGGTTCCGTTGTCATTCGCGCGCGCGAGTTGCGGATCAAATGGGATGCTGCCGAGAACGGTCTGCTGGAATGCTGTATTGGGCGTTTCGTCTGCGGAAAAGAGTGGTTCTTTCTCGCCGCAGTGCTGACATACATAGAACGCCATATTTTCGACAACACCGATGATCGGGATTTTGAGAATATCTCTCGCCATGGTTACCGATTTTTTGACGATCAATTGCGAGACTTCAGAGGGGATTGTCACAACGATGACACCACCGAGATTCGGAATAAGTTCTGCTACGTTTGGCAGTCGATCGGTCCCGGGTGGCAGATCCAACAGGAGGTAATCCAAGTTGCCCCACTCGGTATCGGCGATGAACTCTCGGAGCGCGCCTACCTCCATTGTGGTACGCCATGTGAATGCATCCTTCTGAGAATGCGCATTCCAAAGCACCGGGGCATCGTCTTCTGCTAAGAGCAGGTCCATGGAGATCAGTTTGGTACCGAGTGCAGTAATCGCAGGTTTGACCCCTGTAGGTGTGTATTCCAGTGTAGCGTTACGGACTCCCATCATCTTCGCAAGCGTTGGTCCATTGATGTCAGCATCAACGACTCCGACAGTGTTGCCCTTTAGCGTCAGCGCGGCGGCAAGATTCGCGGTGAGCGAACTCTTTCCAACCCCGCCTTTTCCGCTCATAACGGCTACGGTATGTTTGACTGAAGTGAGTCGCTGTTGGAGTCGGTTTGCCTGCGCTGTGACTTGTCCGATAATGTTGGAACCGGCATCGCTGGGCAAATCGGTGTAAGTTTTCATTATTCTGCACCAATGGCATAGAGTGCCTGATAACTGCGGAGATAGAGCGTACCGTTTGCGATAGCCGGAGACGCAGCGATGACTTCACCGACGGAATTACTGGCGACGATTTCAAATTTACGTCCCGTTTTTACAACATTGACAATACCGTCCCGAGATGTTAGATAGATGTGTCCGTTCGCATAGACAGGTGAGGCGCGATGCCGGTGTCGATGCGTCCGCTCGCGATAGAGTTGTTCTCCGGTCTTGGCATCAAGACATATCAGGTCGCCCCTCTCTCGACAGAGATAGACTAAACCGTCGTGAATAAGTGGGGAGGGAACATCCGGTGTGCCCTGTCGAAGTTTCCAAAGTTGCCATTTGCTGTTAGTGATGTCACCCTGTGGAGCAGCTGGATCGATGCCGACAACGGGTCCATTTTTCGCGGAAGGAACAACGATGAGTCCCTCTGTTGCGACAGGAGAAGCGACGAATCGGAGGCTGTGGTTATAACTCGATATTGGGTTAAAGCCGCCACATCGCCAGATTTCAGCGCCGTCCTCCAAACTATGTGCGGTGACATAGTCCGCACCGTGGACAACGAGGTATTCACGTTCCGCGTCGCGATAGAGAATTGGAGAGGTATAAGCCTGCTCACATTCATCGGTCGCGTCACTATCTCTATTATGTTTCCAAATCTCCGCGCCAGTCATTTTGTCAAGTGCGAGGACAACCCATGCGTTGCTGTGGATGAGTTGGAAGTAAAGTCGGTCTTTGTCAAGGAGCGGAGTAGTAGACATAACAAAGTAGAGATTGAAGCTCCCATAACGGTCAGCGAGGTTGGTATGCCAAATTTGATTCCCCTCAAAATCGTAGCAGGCGAGGTCGCCGGTTCCGAGGAACGCCCAGACATGTTCGCCATCCGTTACAGGGGAAGGTGCGGCGGAATTGCCTTCGCCGCCACGGACATCTCGGTTGCCATGTCCGAGAGTGCGTTTCCAGAGTTCTTCACCGTCAGTCCTGATACACAATAAGACAAGGGAATCGCCTTCAGCCGAAGTCAGAAAAATTTTATCTTCCCAGACGACGGGTGTAGAGGCGGCTTCGCCGGGGAGCGGTAAACGCCATTTGATATTTTCGGTTTGACTCCACTGGATGGGTGCCTCGGTTTCATTGCTAACCCCATCGTTGTGTGTCCCGCGCCACTGTTGCCAGTTGTCGGCGACACCATTCGTAATTACCGTAAACACTGCGAGTAAAAATACTAATGTACATCTCAAAATCTGCTTTTGCATAATCCACCTCCGTTTTCAGTGAACCTCGTTGCGAGGTTGTACCGTCAACAAGTTTCAACGTTTCTCGTCTGTCCATAAGCCGCGATCAGGTCCCTTCCACTGGTAAGGCACTATTTTCGACAAATCGCCAACGCTATACTCCAAAAATTCATACCCTGCTTCTATCACATACCCTTCGTTTGTGAAAACAGGGAACTCTAATTTAGCGAGAGCATCAAAAGGTTCAATCTCCAGCCGGACATCCAGCTTACCTTCCACTGTCTTGTAAAAAAAATCTGCAGAATGGCTTTCATGTTTCAGGATCATGACAGTGCCGGATTGTTGAACTTCTCCATTAGATGCGCAAACCTTCACGCCAACGAGAAGATTCCGCGCCGGTGGGGGCTCTGAATGTACTTTAAACCATAACCCTTTGTGTGAACCCTCTGCAACGCCCTCATTGGGACCGAGTATTTGAAATGTGACCGTTGGAATATCGCTCATTATTTACCATCCTAAAAAATAGTCGTATCTATACGTCAATACCAAGAATAAGAACAGGAATATCAATGTCAGCAACGCCTCGCTGCTCTAAATCCCACACGAACTGTTCAAAATATGAGACCCCGGTAGACATATCATCAGCAAAAGATTTCACAGGGACAACCTCAATTCCTGCGTCAATATAACCTAAATTGCGAAAAATAGTCATTTTAGCACACACGTTGTAGACCATAAATGCATACTTTCCAAACTGGACCTCTATCCCAAGGCGTTCTTTTAGAAAGTCTATTTCTCGGTATGCAGGACGCATTTGTTTCGGTGAATATCCAGGGCGGTAGTAGTCTGTCGAATAGTGGCATGTTATACGTTTTTTCTGCCACCCTTTGGATCCAAAACTTTGAGCGAAAGCGCGATTAAGGTTAGCTGGGCTATACAACATTTTGCCCGGCATTGTGATTTCCTTACTTTCTTTAATTTTGTGGTGTGCAGCATCAACAGATGCAATAATATCTTCAATCTCTTGTAACAAGTACGGGTGCGTCCGTCGAATGGAATACCCATCATTGAATGAATACTCTGCAGCAATAATCATGATTGTCCTATCTCCGCCATTTATTTCCATTCTAAAGGCAGCTGTGCAATACGTTCTTTTCCTGTTGGCTTATGAATAGGTTTTCCTAAGGGGCGGAGTGGCAATTTTCCGTGTGCGAATCTCTGTATTCTCTCACGGGTAATAGCCATATAAGTAGAATCTTGCTCAGCAGCAATCGCTTTTCGATTATGCTGTAAGGCACCGATGATCGTTGATCCAACACCACCATAAGGGTCTAAAACAATCCCCTCGGGATCCGTGAGTGCTAAGACACATCGCTGGACTAATTCAACAGGGAATTGACACGGATGTTCGGTTTTCTCTGGATGGTTCGCTTTCACATTCGGAATATCCCAAACTTCATCTTCCCAGTCCTGTTTGACGACATCCCAAATATCAGAAGGGTTCTTGCCAAGTGGGTTTCCTGACAGCTGACCTTTCTTCGGACCTTTGAAATGTCGCTTGCCGGGGTATTTTGCTGGAATTCGCACTGGGTCAAGATTGAAAACATATTCATCCCCTTTCGTAAACCACAAAATAGTTTCATATCGACCTGAAAACCGCTTTGTGCAGTGCAAGCCGTGATTAAACCGCCAGATAATCCGATTCCGTAATTTTAAGTCAAAGCGTTTGAAAATTTCATAAAAGTAAATATCAAGCGGAAATACCTCACCCTTTTGGACGTAATTTCCGACTTGCCAACAGAGACTGCCGGTACCAGCCATCACCCGAACTAACTCAGCAATTACAGACTCCATATCCTTTAGATATGATGCTAAGGATGTCTTTTTCTCGTATCTTTTGCCTATGTTGTATGGCGGAGACGTGATAACTAAATCTACTGAATTTGACGGAATGCTTTTTAGGAGGTCACTACAATCTCCATCAAAGAGGACAACGTCCACATTAGGATTATAGGTATCTGAAACTGTAATCTGACGTGGTTCATTGAAAATATCCGTTGTAAAGTCAACTGTCTCACTGCGAGAATCTTGGGATCCCATGCAAATCTCCTAAAAAAAGAGAGTCGCCAGTTATGGAAGTTGGTGACTCTCTGGAGTCATAACACTATTTTTTAGATGGCTTTTTTCGTGGTGCTGGCGGTGGCTCCGTGAATGGTTCGCCTCGTGCTTCGGCTTGTTTTCTACGTTGATCCCAATCTTCGATCTCTTTGTAGACCCCATCTTTCGCTTTAGCGATAAGTCGTTCTTCTCTCTTGAGGGTATCTCTGATACGTTGAAACATGATGTCTATTCCTTTTGCACAAGGAGTCTTCTTTTGCACTTTTTTTCTTGGGCCCTCTCGTAACAGATATACAAAAGGATACCATATCCTACACAAAAATTCAAGGAAAATGATTCAACACAACAGGGGCATTTAGTTTTAAATAAATTGTCAGATTGTCTCAATTTTTGAGTCTTCTTTTTCAAGTCCGGTGCGGTTAGGAAACTGCACCATAGGTGTCAATTTAGGGATATTTTGCGATATTTGGCGCGACCCGATCAT
>VYCT01000102.1 GCA_009843785.1 Candidatus Poribacteria bacterium
GATAACAATCTCCACGAAACCTAATGATTGTATATTTGCGTATAGGCTTCTTAATATTCATCAAAATTGACGACTTTCCAGCGTCCATCAATTTGTTCGGTCTGGATCACGACTTTTCGGGTATGGGTTGTCGTGCCTCGGATTTCGATAGTGAGTTTGTAGTTGAATAGCACGTGTGTTGGGCTTTCTTCTTGACCGGTTGCTTCGTATTCAATCTTCGGCATCTCCTCAACCTGTTCCCCCGGGACGCGGACTTCACTGACACGCGCGATCTCGTCCTCCAGTTTTTGTGCAGCGAGTCCGTGGCTGAGTTGCAACGCTGCGACTTGGTCGGCGCGCTGATAATAGTTATAGATGAAATCTTCACTGACGGCACGCGGGGTATTCCTATTAGAACACGCGAGCACCAAGAAGGTAAAGAGTAAAAGGTATCGTGGTTTCATCGCTTTTTCGCACGGATCATTGCGACGTTAAAGATACGGCGTTCATAGCCGTGTGCCGGGCTGTTCACAACATCGCCTAATGCCCAGAGCGTTGACGAACTGCCACCGTCGAAGTTGATCGCATGTTTGATGCCGAGTTCACTGAAAAATTTTCCCATATCGTAAAGCGTCATCCCCATACTATAGCCGTGCTGTCTACCGTCAATGGCGATGAGAAAAAGTTTGTCGTCGTTAAACCCTAAGGCACTGCGCGGATGGCGCGAGGCACCATTCCGATGTGCGGACCCGCTACGGCCTCGAGTCTCGCCAAATCTAACCAGTTCTGGTTCAATCCTACCATTCCTGACGAGCCGTAGGTTGCCACCAACGCCTTGTTGAACGCCTTGCCATTTTGTAGGCGTAAGCGCAATCTCCAGCGTCCCTTTTGTAGATGTCGTAATTTTTTGGGTCCAATGGCGTGCCAAACGCGGTTCTATCGCGAGAACGACACCGTCAGACGGGATGGTGCTATTGCCACGGCGGTTGACCGCTGTGACGACAAATCCGCTTGCGTATTTTCCGGTAAGCGGCAGTGCGAGTTTTTTAAGTGTAAATTCGTAGGCGCGCCGCGTCAAAGTCCTGCGCCCGAAGCGTGGTGTGAAAAGCACAACTGGACACGATGAACTACAAATTTGATTGATAGCGTTAATCGGAAGTGTATCGTTGTCAATACGGAGTTGCCCGTTAAGCTGCACCCTCTCCAACAGAAACTCGCCCTCAGGGGTTACACCGAAACTGGTCTCACCCCATGGAGACGGCGGCGAATACCCCCATCTGTCAAGCGATATAGGGATACTAACGAGCTCACCGTTTTGGATGTGCAGATTAAAAGTCATACCGCCGCGACCGTAGGAGTCCTCTCGGATACCGAAGCTGCCGTTAACACCAGCGAGCGGGAGTATCTTTTTACGCATGAGCCGCCGCGTCGCATTGCTAATGGTTTCGCGTCCTAAGATCTGGTTGTTGGCGAGTTCAACATTGAATTGAAGGTTTTCTGCTGTGCGATCCATCTCTGCGATGTAGACAGCGGCACCCCCTATCCACCAGTAACGGTGGAGTTGAAACCCTTCTGGCCAACGTTTACGATCAATCTCATCGCGCCGTATGACAGAATCAGGGAGCGTCTCACCATTCCGACTGTTGGTGGCAGTGCTGCGGAAGATAGGCTGTTCTAAAGCCCGCAGCGCACCAATTACGAGAATGAAAAGCGCGATGAGCGCGCACACCGCAATAAACCGAGTGGAATAAGGTCTATTTTCTTGCGTCATTTTTGTGTTTATTCCATTTCTGTCGTATGACAGCGAGCGGGACGTCTAATAAACTGAAAATACAATTTAAT
This sequence comes from Candidatus Poribacteria bacterium, assembly GCA_009843785.1. Lineage (GTDB taxonomy): Bacteria > Poribacteria > WGA-4E > WGA-4E > WGA-3G > WGA-3G. Next base: position 1,822 of record VYCT01000102.1, read on the forward strand.
CAGAAACCCGATTTGGTTCTCACTGCGAAGCAGGACAAATCGGAGCAGAAACCCAATATTTAAAAACTCGCTTTTAAGCCGATGCCAGTGAGAATTGACACTACCAGATCGCCTGTACTTATAATACCTGTTTCCTGAAACTTTTGATAGCCTTTGACAACCACAGCCGAAGTCGGTTCGACATAGATACCTTTGGCAGAGAGAATCTCGAGTCCTATTTTGATGTCTGTGTTATCAACAGTAGTAAATGCACCGTCTGTTGTAGCGATACCGTCCAAAATCATCTGCCCTCGGATGGGGAGTTCAGCAGTCGTTCCTTCAGCGAGCGTTTTACCAGTTTGTGCCATTCTTGTGATAGATGCTGTTTTATTAACATAGGCATTGTAAATCGGGCAACAGACATCAGGTTGAACGCCGAGAAGCCGCGGGGTGTTTACGATAATCCCTTGTGTTTGTAATTCCTGAAAACCGATAAAGAGTCCTAAATAGATACTCCCGAATCCGACGGGACAGATAACATGTGTCGGTGCGCGCCATCCAAGCTGCTCCACAATTTCGTACGCCAATGTTTTGGTGCCTTCCAAAAAGAACGGGTGCCAATTGTGGGATGCATAACAGGTGGTTTCCGCTGCGCGTTTCACTGCCTCCGTTGTCGCCATGCGGTTTCCGGGGACCAATTTTAACTCAGCACCGTAGGCAGAAATCTGCCTTAATTTGCCTTGTGAGGTAGACTCCGGACAGTAGATGGTACAATGGATGCCTGCCCTCGCGCTATAGGCGGCTATTGCTGCACCCGCATTGCCTGATGAATCTTCAACAACTGCCTCAACCCCAAGTGCTTTGAGATGGGTGAGGAGAACAGATGCCCCCCTGTCTTTGTAGGAGCCAGTTGGACAAAGATAGTCCAATTTGACGAAATGCTCCGGTGCGTTGACATCCAGCGGAACAAGTGGGGTCATGCCTTCGCCGAGCGTGACAATATCTGTATCCACCTCAATCGGCAGTGCCTCGCGATACCGCCAGAGCGACATCGCTGCTGGCACCTGTGGATTCGGACAGATATGCGACTCTTTGGCTAAGGTTAAGGCGTTTCCGCAATCGCACTTATAGCGTAGCGGCGAGATTTCATAGGTTTTATTGCATTTGTCGCAGAGATAGTTCATTGCCAATAGCCATCAGTTGTCAAAAGGCGGGGTGCCAAACCCTGCCTGCATACGAAGTGCTTATTTCCTATCGATTTTGATTTGTCCCCAACTTGTGGCTAATTTCGCTGCTGGATCAACGGCTTGTGGGATGCCGAACGGACTGTCAGGATCGAAATTCTCCGGCGGTTCAATTGTGCTGAACCAGACCCGATTAATCCAAATAGCTCCCTTGCCGTGGGAGGAAAATCGGAAGTCTGAGCCGTTTGCGCGGTTCTCAAAACGACCGTCTTTAATTTCCCAAATATGAACGAGCCATTTATCTGTTCCACCGGGTTTTACAAGAGGAAACGCGCCATCGCCTGCACCGCGGAACGCACCGCCAACGGGACCGACACCGTTGCTGTCATATTGGCAGTCAATCTCTTGTGCTTCATTGGAATCGAAATACTCCATGACGATCCACGCCTTGTGCTTCCCGCCGAACACAAACGTATCGTTAATCTTGAAGTACATGTGATTGTGTCCGGGACCGTTATAGGGCCAGGGGTTCTCTAAACAATCAACATCGCCTTGGACAGCGGGTTCTGTTACGCCATCGCCTTGTTCGCTTTGCGTTAATAAAACACCTTCGCTCTCTTCACCCAGGTCTACCCAGATGTAGTTCACACCTTCTTCGGGTTCCTCCGCTGCGAATGTACCGACTGAGATTAGTAAGAACTGAATCAATATCAGTGTTGTCGTCCATTGGATACGTTTTAACATCACTGCCTCCTTAAATTTCGCGTTAAAGTTAACACGGTTCACGACCTTGACCCGAAAAGATAAAGTCTTTGCGTGTGGCTATTTGTTACTTTCGCTATCTGAGAGGATGATATGTTCGTAGTAAGCCAATAGTTTTTGAATTTGAGATATCCAAACTGATATCCAAACTGATTCTCTATGAATATTATAGCACTTTTCTCTGATATTGACTACTTTTTATTTTTAAGGGATAAGCAGGTTGTCGCTTACAGCAATGGAGGGAATTCGACAGATTGGAATTTACACGTCTTTTTCTCGGCTTAACAGTGTGTCACAGCTGCACCGATAGCACAACTGTGACACTTGTGGATTCTACTTTACAATGACGAGTCGCCGTGTCTGCTGGAAGGATGGGGTCGTCAACTGGTAAAAATAGGTACCACTCGCAACGCGTTCGCCGAAGGCATTGCGTCCATCCCAATACACAGCGCGCTCCCGACCATTATAGAAGCCTGCGGATTGAAAACCGAGCGAAAGTGTCCGAACCAATTGACCAGTGGCATCATAAATGGAGACCGATACCAGACTATCTTCCGAGAGTTGATACGGAATCCATGTCTCCGGATTAAACGGGTTCGGATAGTTCTGCAACAGGCGACTCTGCTTCGGTGTGCCGATGTTGGTAAGTCTAACCGATAGTACTGCGTTTATGAGATCGGCAGCATTCACCGTGAAATTAAACTTTTCTGAGACGATGTTGCCTTGGGTATCGCTGACAATCAGTTCCAACGTGTCACCAGATTCAATGACGCTGCGATAGCTGAGATCAGCAGTAGCGGCAGCGAAGTAATTACCGCGCACTCGGGCTTCCATGATGGTGTTGGTCCGATGGTTTCGGACTCTGACAAGATAATCGTTAAATTCCTGAACACCTTCTAAATATCCGCTAACAACAAACGCCCATGTCTGATACGGTATTGTTGCGAACGGTGCTGCAGCGATCTGGGTCTGACTTGTCCACGCTGTTCCAGTGAAGACAATAGGACGTGCCTGTGGTAGGTTAATGATGTACCCTTTTGCTCCTTCAATTGGAAAGCCATCGTCGGGTGCGTTTGGTGTCCATGCCAAAAACTTCTGGTTTGCGGCATCAAGCGTAATGACGGTTGTCGCCCCTGTTTTAACTGCAAGCGAGCGTGCTGTCATGTGGACAGTCGGTTTCAAGGGTACAGACAGCATGTTCAAACCTTTAGAGAGGTGCATAGAAAAAATACTACCAAAATTTTCCCCGTTAGGTTGTGGGGTCGGTCTACCGACGAATCCGTATCTCCGCCCGTCCGTTGCGTCGTAATAACCGATAATGCTTCCGTCCTGATTAACATTTCGGACGACGGTGCTAACACTGCCTGGGTGCCGTACTTCATAGAGGATACCGCTCGGCAGGAGGATATAAGACCGCAGAATATCATTTACAGCTTTGGCTCTGAAGCCGATAACACCGGCATCGGTGATGGTGTTCACAAACAAGAATGCGAGGTCCGGCTTTGTTGGGAGATCAATAGTGGTGAAACTGCCGTCGGGGTGACGTATGAATCCGTGAAACATTCCATCGGCATCGATGTAGCTGCCGACGACAGCACCTGCGGCGTTGACAAAGTCCCCATAAGTATTGACTGCGCCAGGGAATGTAATTGTCAGCTCCCCTGAGAAGGCGTGGGTGACTCCCGCTGCATCGACGATGTTACCACTCAGTGCCCCTGTTTCATCGCTAATACCGTAGATGTGGGTTTCGGCTGCACCGGGAAAATCGTATTGGCGCAGTTCGCCATTTTCTAAGATAACACCGTGGTAAAGTCCATCCATATCTTTGTAGTGTCCAGCAGCGTTCCCGTTATTACCGAGCGCATAGAAATAAGTGTTCTGCGAGCCGGGGAAATCATACGTGCTGAAAACACCATCTATCAACGTGAAACCGATGGTTTTCTCGCCATCCGGGCTCCGGGTGTTCCCTGCGTAATCTCCGAAGTCATTACTCGCAGCCACCTCCAGAAAATCGACACCGGGGACTTCAATCGTCTCAAAGATATAATCTGCAATCGGTGTTTCGGCTTCGACTTGTGTAACAGTGCCCGCTATGAAGCAAGTGGTTAGGAATATAGACAGAATAAGTGCCGTTTTTATGTAATGATGCATAGTTGTCCTTTTTAACGTGCGTTCGGAAACCGTCAATAAACGGTTTTTGTTTAAATGCGTTATTCAAACTGATACTAAAGGGAATTCTCTATGGATATTATACCACTTTTCTGTGATATTCACCACTTTTTATTTTTAAAGGATAAGCAGATTGTCGCTGACAGCAAGGGAGGTGATTTGGCGGGTTGGGATTTGCACATCCGCAGGCCGAAAAAAGGTAGGTACGGTTAAGAAACCGCACCTACCAGGGAAGTGCCTGAGTTCTATAGGAATGAATTCTACTTTACAATGACGAGTCGCCGTGTTTGCTGGAAATCGGGGGTCGTCAACTGGTAAAAATAGATACCACTCGCAACGCGTTCGCCAAGGGTATTACGTCCATCCCAATATGCCGCACGCTCGCGACTATTATAGAAGCCTGCGGCTTGAAAACCGAGCGGAAGCGTCCGAACCAACTGACCCGTTGTATCATAAATGGAGACCGATACAGAACTGTCTTCGGAGAGTTGATACGGAATCCATGTCTCTGGGTTAAACGGGTTCGGGTAGTTCTGCAACAGGAGATTCTGCGCCGGTTGACCGATACCATCAAGCCTAACAGACAAAACGGCGTTTGCCAAGTGCTCAGTTGTCACTGTAAAACTGACGGATTGTGACTCAAAGTTTCCATCAGGACCAATGACGCGTACTTCAACCACGTCTCCGACTTTGACAACGCTCCGCCGCGTCAAGTCAGCAGTTGCGGCAGCGAAATAATCACCCTGGACCGAAGTTGTTATCACACTGTTTGTTCTCAGGTTCCGGACGGTGACCTTGTAGTTGTCAAACGCGGGTTTGCCTTTCAAGTGTCCACTGACAACGAATGCCCACGCTTTCTGTGGCAGCTCCGTAGATACGGCGGGTGCTGCGGGAGCAGTCTCCTCTATTTGATCTGTCCAAGGTGCGCCGACGAAAGCAAAGTTGCGCGTCTGTGGAACATTAACGATATAGCCTTGTCCACCCTCGATTGGGAAACCATTATCGGGTGCTCTGGGTGTCCAAGCGATGAACCGCTGAGTTGCGGCATCAAGGGTGATGATGGTTGTCGCCCCTGTCAACGCGACAAGTGCCTTAGCAGTCATCGGAGTTGATGGTGCCAAGGGCAGAGAAATCATGTTCAACCCTTTAGACAGTGTAACGGTGTAGGTATTGCTAAAATGATCGCCCTCTGCTTTAGGAACGAGTCTGGCGATGAATCCGTGTCTGCGTCCATCTGCGGAGTCATAGTGCCCGACGACAGAACCGTCCTCATTGATATTCCAGCCCTCTGTGCTAACAGCACCGGGAACCTGCAATTCTTGTAGATTGAGGGGGCTGCCGACATAGGTACGCGGTACATCACCCCCCGCTTTCGCTCGTCCAACGACAGTCCTTGTCCTGTTGAGGCCGTGGAGAAAAAAGTATTCCAGATTGAGTGCGTTTGGAAGGTCGATAGATAGAAATCTACCCACTGAGCTACGCATGTATGCATGATATACACCATTAGCATCCACGTAGCTGCCCACGATATGGCCTGTCCAACTCACAAAATCGGCGTAAGTTTCGGGTGTCCCGGGATACTCGACGATTGTGTCTCCTGAAAACCCGCGGCGAACCCCAGAAGTATCTACAAAACTACCCGTCAGTGCTCCTGTCGCATCACTATACCCGTAGATCTCCGTTTCGACGGCATCCGGGAAATCGTATTGCCGCAGCTCACCATTTTCTAAGATAACACCGTGAAAAAGACCCTCGCTATCCTTGTAGTGTCCGGCAGCGACCCCATTATTACCGAGTGCATAGAAGTAGGTGCCTTGCGAGTCGGGAAAATCGTAGGTCGTAAAAACGCCATCAATGAGCGTAAAGGCGACATCTTTTTCTTCATCAGGCCCCCGCATGTTGCCGGCGTAATCCTGAAAGTCGCTACTCGCCGTCACTGCTAAAAAATCTACTCCCGGAACATCAATACTTTCAAAAGTATAGCTGAGGTCAGGAGGTGGTCGCACGGCACTCTCCTGCGCGGGTCTTGCGATAAAGCCGTGTCTACGTCCATCTGCTGTGTCGTAGTGTCCGACGACAGAGCCGTCCTGATTGACATTCCAGCCTTCCGTGCTAACGCTGTCCGGCACCTTCAATTCTTGTAGCCTGAGGGGATTGCCGACATAGGTGAGCGGGACACCATCTACCCCTTTCGCTCTGCCAACGGCAACCAGTGCATCATTGATACCGTGGAGAAAAAAGTATTCCATATTTGGTATTTCTGGAATATCCAGAGTTGCAAAACTACCGCCAGGTCCACGCAGGTATGCATGATATGTACCTTCAGCATCTACGTAGCTGCCCACGATATTGCCTAACCCACTTACAAAATCAGCATAAGTTTCCGATGCCCCCGGGAACTCAACGATTGTCTCTCCTGAGAATCCGCGACGAACGCCGGACGCATCTGTAAAATTCCCTGTCAGGCCCCCGGTTGAATCACTATACCCATAGATCTCCGTTTGAACAGAGTTCGGGAAATCATATTGTCGCAACTCACCATTCTCTAAGATGACCCCGTGGAAAAGACCCTCGCTATCCTCGTAGTGCCCTGCAGCGAGTCCATTATTACCGAGTGCGTAGAAATAGGTGTTTTTCGAGCCGGGGAAATCGTGGGTGGTAAAAACGCCGTCAATGAACGTAAAACCGACCATTTTTTCACCATCGGCACTCGGGATGTTGCCGGCGTAGTCCTCAAAGTCGCTACTTGCCGTCACCGCTAAGAAGTCTACACCCGGAACATCAATACTTTCAAAAGTATAGTTGGCATTAGCGGGTGCGACAACGGGTTGAGCGTTGTCTTGCGCACTGGTGTTCCTTAGAAAAAAGAAATTCAGGCATAGGAACAGTGTAAACGTGGAAAATAAAAAACTATTTTTAATGTGAGTGTCCATAATAAAAATTTTCTTTCTTCGGTTTAACAGCGTGTCACAGTTACACCGATAGCATACCTGTGACACTTGTCCATTCTATACGGATTGACCTACTTTACAATGACGAGTCGTCGTGTCTGCTGGAAGGATGGCGTTGTCAACTGGTAAAAACAGATACCACTCGCAACGCGTTCGCCAAGGGCATTGCGTCCATCCCAATACGCAGCGCGTTCCCGACTATTATAGAAACCCGCGGCTTGAAAACCGAGTGGCAGTGTACGAATCAACTGACCCGTTGTATCATAAATAGATACCGATACAGAACTGCCTTCGGAGAGTTGGTATGGAATCCACGTCTCCGGGTTAAACGGGTTCGGATAGTTCTGCAACAGCAGATTCTGCGTCGGTTGACCAATGCTGTCAAACTTGACAGACAAGACGGCGTTTGCCAAATCCTCGGGGGTCACTTTAAAACTCAGCGTCTGTGATTCAAAGTTTCCATCTGGACTAATGACCCGTGCTTCAACTATGTCTCCAACTCGGACGACGCTCCGCCGCGTTAAGTCGGCGGTTGCAGCAGCGAAGTAATCCTCTCGCACCAGGGTGGTTATCGTGCTATTTGTTCTCAGGTTCCGGACGATGACCTGGTAGCCATCAAACGTTGGTTTACCTTCCAAATGTCCAGCAACAACGAACGCCCACGCTTCTTGCGGCATCTCTGTAGATATGGTGGGTGCGGCAGCAGCCCCTTCCGTTTGATTTGTCCAGGGGGCGCCGACGAAAGAAAAGTTGCGAGTTGCTGGGACATTGACGATATAGCCTTTGCCGCCTTCAATTGAAAAACCGTCGTCGGGTGCACTGGGTGTCCACGCGACGAACTGCTGGTTTGCTGCATCCAGCGTGATAACGGTTGTCGCGCCTGTTATAGCGACAAGGCTCTTGGCTGTCATCGGTGTTAGTGATGTTAAAGGCAAAGATAGCATATTCAAACCTTTAGCCAGCGTGACGTTGAAGACGTTGCCAAATTGCTCGCTTACTTCTTGGGTAACGGGTCTTGCGATAAAGCCGTGCCTACGTCCATCGGCGGAGTCATAGTGTCCGACGATAGAACCGTCCTGATTAATATTCCATCCCTCCGTGCTAACGCTACCCGGATACTGGACTGGATGTAGCCCGTGCTGGAGTGAACCGACAGAGGTGCGCGGAACATCCCCGACCTTTTTGGATCGACCAACGAGCGTTCCTACATCGTTGATACCGTGCACAAAAAAGTATTCAAATTGCGCTGCGTTTGGAAGATCGAGAGATATAAACCTGCCATTTGCTTGACGCATGTATGGATGATATATCCCATCAGCGTCTATGTAGCTGCCCACCATACGACCACTCGCGTTTATAAAATCAGCATAAGTTTCGGATGCCTCGGGTGCCTCAACAATTGCATCGCCTGAGAATCCGCGGCGAATACCGGAAGCGTCTGTAAAATTACCGGTGAGTGCGCCCGTTGCATCACTAATCCCGTATATCTCGGTTTGCACGGCATCCGGGAAATTATATTCGCGTAGTTCGCCATTTTCCAAGACGACCCCGTGAAACAGACCGTCGCTGTCTTGGTAGTGTCCTGCGGCTTGCCCATTGTTACCGAGCGCATAGAAGTGCGTTTTCTGTGAGTTGGGGAAATCGTAGGTCATAAAAACGCCGTCAATGAGCGTGAAAGCGATTTCTTTTTCACCATCAGCACTCCGTGTGTAACCCGCATAATCCTCAAAGTCAGAACTCGCCGTCAACGCCAAAAAATCCACACCGGGGACATTATAGTAAAGATTTTATTTAATTATACACTTTTATAATTTCATCATTAGATTTTTCAGCGTTGTATTGACGTATCCGCTTAA
>VYCT01000079.1 GCA_009843785.1 Candidatus Poribacteria bacterium
AAACAATAACATAAATCTCATAAAATGTAAACTTATTTTCATAATCTACTATAATCTGATGTTAAAGACACTATCAGTGAATTCTTGGAATCGTCCGCCATACCAGCCAACAGAAAGTCCGTAGTCACTATGTGTCAAGAAATCTGAAAAGACAGAGAAGTCTTGCTGAAATACCTCACCTTCATAAGTATTTGAAGCGATTACATTCGCCCCAACGAAAATGCTACGGAGGAATCCCTCGCGCCATTCATTTTTAATAATTCCTTGTAAAGCACCACCTCGGTTGCCGGTGAACGGATGATAGCCGAGGTTGTTAACAAAATCGGGATCCGAAAAAAACATAGCAACTAACGATTGAAAAAGTGGTCCATCGTAGTTTAAATTGACACCTCCTGTTCTCCCATCTGATGTCCCCGCCCAACTTTGCGTAAGCGTTGATGCCGCTGAAAGCTTACCGTGTCGCACATCTCCTGAAAAATGGACTACGTTGTTCACTTCGCTGTCCCTGTGATGGTGCAAAAGAAATGCAGTGCTAATATTGGATGTCGCCGTTAGCGATTGTGAGGCGCGTAGAATGAAGTTTTGGTTGTTACGATGATAGGTGCCTAACGTACCAACGGAAGTATTTTTCCCAAGTTTCCCAAAGAGTTTAAGCCCTCCGTCCATATCCATGATCCGCCGCGAATGAAAAAGGTTGCCAAGATTATAGACGTTCCCACCTTCGGAAAAGAACGGACGCCGGTCCTCTACGTAGCGTTCACCGTAAGAGAAATCGATACCTTCCACGGCTTGTTCGATGTTATCAAAATCGGGGTTAGCCGTACCGATGAGACGCAGCTGTGGTGTTACTTCATAGCGTAGATCCGCTCCTGCACGGGCAGTATATTCACTTCGCGACTCAGAGGTCGCTCTTACAGAACTTTCTGTTTCACTGATGCCGCCAATCAGATAGGGTAACAACTTAAGGTCACGTTCTCGCGGCGGTGGTAGTACGTTGATCCAGTGTCCATCGTTCTCTCGAAATTCTTGAACGCCGAGATTGCACCACCATGAACGTTCTCCGGTACGTTGTTGGAATCTGTCAACATTGATACCCATCCGAACTGGTTGGGTTGTGTCTGGATAGTCCAGCATCTGCCACGGGATTTCCATCTCGACGATCCATCCGTCTTCTACGATCTGCGCTGCAGTTTTCCAAAGTCCGATCCATTCGCTTTTTTCGGCGCGCCCAGTAGCAAGGTGTGCGAATTTCGTGCCGAGAGGATTTACAATGAAAAAATTTCTGTCAGAAAATTGATGTGTGTGGAATGGATCGAGACTGAAAGAAACCCAGTCTTCTCCACTAATTCTGGTTTGGTCTTTAACTTGGCGTGCCACAATTTTATCGGACATATCATCGTAGAGGTGAAGCCCAACATAGATGGCTTCATCGGTATAAACGAGCCTGCCGACAGATTGATTCTTTGCTGATTTTTCGGTGCGTTCATCGGTAAAGCCAGTGGCTTGCGGGGCATCTTGCCAGCAAGCATCGTTGAGGATACCATCAATGGTTGGTGGTTGCTCTGTTTTGACTGCTGGGAGTTCTTTTTTAACGGTTTGCGGATTTTGTGCCGCTACGGTCTGTAAGTTTATGATTGAGATAAGTGACAGGGTGATGCGTAATACGATCGCGCAAGTTTTCTGGGGTTGCATCGATTACCGTCCTCCGTGATCGGTGCCTTTATAGTGAAGCCCAGAAATAAATGGACATCTTTGTAGCATAAACTGTTAGTTAGTGCCAGTCTGAATGCCTGTTATAGGCATTCAGACTGTTTGAGAGTGCTCAATTAATTTTAGGTTTTACTATAAATGAAATAGGACTGACGCAAGTTTTCCGTGCGACCCTATATATTGCGCGCCGCTAAGGCATTTGCGTAAGTCCTGTTTTTGTCGTTCTACGTCTGCCCGAGAACCTTCAGGAACTCTTGATCATCCTTTACATCCGAAAATTCGGGGGTCTCAAGGAAATGCGAGTAGTACATATCCCGGTTAGGATTTAGCACATAGTCTTGAGTCGCCTTTAAATGGTGTAAAGTCTTCTCTCTGTCTTTTTCAGAAGCCCAAACACTTACTGCAAGAAAGAAGTGGGTATGAGCGTCGTAGCGAATCAAATCAACCGCGATTTGTAGGAAATGTCTCGCCTCGTTATACTTCTTTGACGACAATAGGCAATACCCAACATCGTGCGCAGCCCATGTCAGGTCGCTGATATTTACAGAATGACCGGCATCCCTTTTTTCCATCTCGTCTTCAATAAACACGCTTACTTCCGTAAGCGCTTGATCGAAACGTTCCCAATCTTCCTGTTTGCTATACACCAGAAGTCGATTCGTTCTCACAGCCAACCAGAACCGGAAATAATGCTCCCAATCGGGTTCACCGTTAGCACGTTCCAACTTTTCCATACCCAGAAGCGTTTCATCTAACCGGTCATAGGCGCGTAAGATTTCTGATCCGATTTGCAAGAAATCACAACGGGCGTAGCGACTCAATTCAGGGTTCTCTAAACGTTCCGCGGCTTCCTCATAAAGTTGGAACCACTCATCAACACGCCCTTCCGCTTTCCAACACCCAATATGACTTAAACTATTAACAGCTTCCAACACGTCCTCATCTGACAAATGCTCACATGTCCAATGATAAAGCCGAACCTGTTCCTCGACAGCTTCCCTGTTCCGCCGAAGCCAGGCAAGGTTACCGCTTAGTTGCCGGTGCGACCAGAAACGCTCCTTAGTGTCTGCAGCGACGTTCAGATACCTGCGGTGCAAAGAGACGCTTTTTTCCATTCCGACGGTGCCTATATACTCGTATATCTCGTCAGCGAGATGTGCCAATTCGGGTGTGATTTCACCCTTGAGCGCGTCTTCAACTTGGTTGTGTGCCTCCTTAAGAATATCCTCGCCTGATGTCGGGTCGGATTTTGCCTGTGCTATGAATGAATCAAACTTGCTGCGAATGCTTTCCAATTGACTCATAATGTTCTCCTTCAGATTTTCTGATAACTGTACATCATCAAGGACTTCTTGAACTAAGAGTTCTTGATCTCCCTGTAGACGCTTTCGCGCTCGGTGGAGTCGACTCGCAATTGTGTTTACCGACACCCCCAAGAATTTGCTGATCTCTTTCGTAGTCATTTCGTCGAGATAATAGAGCATCACGACGGTGCGTTCACTCTCCGGCAGCTTTTCCAATAGTTTTTTCACAAGCGCATGAGAATGCTCGGTACTCTCTGTTCTCGATTGTTTCGATATATGATGTGTGTAAGAAGACCGCTCAATTTCTTCCGGACCTGTATCCTCCAGCGATTGCATCACAAACTTTTGCTCTCGCATCCACTTCTGCTTTCGCATCCAATCCATACAAAGCCGATTCGCGATGACATAGAGCCACCCGGCGAATTGATTTGGATCTTTAAGTGTCGAAAGTTTTTTGTATGCCTGAAGGAATGCGTCTTGCATAATGTCTTCAGCATAGTGATAGTCGCCGATCTTCCGCCATACAAGAGTGTGAACACTCTTTTGGTACTTTTTGACCAAGATGCCAAACGCATCGTCGTCGCCCGATAAAATTTTGTGAATCAGCTTAACATCGTCTTCTCTTTCCACGAAACTTCCTCCTAATAAACAGATTAGATCGCGTTTGTATCCGCTAAAAGGCTTAATCAAATACCGAGTTTTCTGAAATTAATACAGATGGGTTCGTTTACAATTCTCACCCTCTATTATTAAAGACGGAATTTTGGGCAGAAATCTTGCATCAGGTCGAAAAAAACGAAGAAATCTGATTTTTTTTAGGATTTGTTTTGTGGGGGGTGCGATAAAATGCTGATTGCTGGAAGTGTTGATAATACTCAGGGACTGTCTTTTTAAGGTGTTTTAGAGCATTCTCGCAAGTTTTTTGGAGGGGTACAGAAAATGTAGACAGGAACATGGATGTTGGGTAACCGGCATCTTTCTTACCATTGGTTCGCCGCCGCCATCTTCCAACCCGTTACGTTTGCCTTGATGTCTCCACCTCTGCTGTAAAGGCATATGCCAACATCTTCCGGCTTATGCAGTTGACTTTGTACGACTGCCTGACGTTCATTGATGAAGACTTCCACGAGTGCTCTGTCGATGAATATCCGTAAATTCAAATCCTCTCCGGCTTGCAACTCGAATGGCGCAACGCCATAAGGTTGGGAACTCCCATACGGTTTTGTCTCTTCATTGCCATCACCTATTGAAATCGTCTTCTCGTCGGCTGAGTAGAAGATCTCCATGCCATTCTGGTTGTCTTTGTCGCAGAACACTTTTACACCATAGTCTTTCGCTTCGGTAGGCTTGATTGTGACATTCAATTCAACCGTATCGCCTGAGATTTCCTGCAGTCTGTAGTCCTTGCCGTTTTTGACCGTAATGTTGTTCTCAACCGTTTCGTTGTAGCGTAGACACTCAAGTTCGCGAACCGGTTTAATACGCACAACTCCATCGTCAGGTAGACTCAACTCCCAAGGCAATGAGAATATGCAGCTCCATAAAGTATTACCAAGGTTAACCTGTATATTGGTAATGACGACTCTGCGGCCGTCTGGTGTGAGGAAGGTTTTGGGTGCCCAATAGATCGGTATGCCGCGATAATTGTTGGTCCAACTCATCTTGGTATGAAACTCAGGCGTGAATTTGTTATCCTTCCATTCACCCAGATAGTACCGCGCCCCCCAGCTATGACTGATAAGTAGCATCATGTGCTTGTTGCCGAGTTTGAAGAAATCGGTGCAGGAATGATCGTGTTGCTCAAGTCCGGGTAACTCTTTCGTCATAAATTCACCGAGAAATTCCCACTTTTTAAAGTCTTTAGAGCGCATGAGTGTCGTCCTTTTATACCATGCCCCCAACCCCGGTCGGGTATCCTCCATAGCGTGATCGCCGGAAAATATGTAGTAATAATCTCCCTCAACCCAAGCCGTTGGATCCCAGAATACCCAATAATCGGCATCCCGTGCCTCTTGCGGCACCTCAATCTCAATCGGTTTAGACCAGTCCTCCAGATGCTCATCCGAGGCCTCAACGTATGTCGCACGACCGCCAAATATGCCAACAAAGATAACTTTCTTGCTGTCTTTAGTGATAATCGTACCGCCCGTACCACAACCGCCGCTGCCCAATGCACAGTCCCCGCGCCGCCGCCAGTGAACAAGATCGGTACTCGTGAAATGACCGAAAGCGTGCTCGTCGCCTTTGCACATATAACCGAAATGGTACTGACCTTTCCAATAGATCATGAAGTTCGGATCGGTCGAATAGTTCCTTTCGTTATCACCTTCGGAATTAACCAAATGATATGTCGGGCGACTTGGGTCATGCATCAGCCGTTGCCGAAAATCACGTGCAATACGGACCGCTTCGTTGTCCAAGGTAAACATGTGTCTGTCGTCTCGATCGAAAATAATATACGCGTCTTCATCCTTCTCTTTTATCGCTGCAATGTTTCTAAACTCAGGAAATTTTCCGGCACGATCTACCCACCAACCGTCTTTCGAGAAATCATACCAACTGAAGGGTTGAATTGCCGAAGGCGTGTTCGGTCTCAGCTCTTTAATCTGATCTTGCGTCAAAGCCTGTGCATAAATCCGGACATCCTTGACTTTTCCCTTGAATGATGTAGCGTAGTTCGGATTTAGATTGACTGAGCCAATTACGAGTTGTAGATAGGGGCTGTTCAGAAAGTCAAACGGCTCTTTGATGGTATGGGTGGCGTACACTTCCCCATCGCGGTAAATGGTGACCGAGTTGTCCTTGTAAACGGCTGCCATCATCATGAACTGTCCGAGTACAATTTCTTGTGCCGGATTTTGCGCGAGTTGTTCAGGGGTTTGCGTGCGAGTGTTATCATCGCTGGCAGTGGACCACTTACCCGGAGCATCCTGCCCAAAGGCAAGTGCGTTATACTTCTCAGCCGCCTGCACGGTAATCACGCTGCAGTGCTTTGGGGCTTCCTCATCAAAGCAGAACCAGCTGACGAGTGTTTTGTCCGTCGTCGTGAGCATAAGATACTTGCCTTTCAGTTTTATGTCTTAATACAACATTTCCTGTGACAGCCACTGCGGAACCGAGATTCAGAAAGCAGCAAGGTTGGTATTCATAGGTTTCTGTATCAAACAATTTTAGTCCATTTGACCTTAGTTTGGCAAGCGAAAAATTCACTGAAACCGCCCAAGTATCAGAGCTTGCCAAAGCATAGACCTACATATCTTCTGATATTGCACTGTAATAGATCGCATTGAAGAGCAGCTTGAAGGTGCCTTGGGATTGCCCACGATGTTGTGGTTTGAAACCGAAAAGAATCACGCGTCCATTGCCCAATAGTGTTTCCAAAAGTGCTACCTTTTGACGAATCCGTTTTTCACCTTCAAGCCATCCACTCCTCAACGGATTGAATTCTGGGTACGTCGCCACAGCTTCTGAATCGCCGCGAACACCGTCAAAAACAGGTCCCGATTTAAAAAAGATTGCCATCTCGTTGTCTAATCCGTGTCCAATCGGATGCCTTGTGTCTATCCGAACGCGCAGTAATGAACCCGGGCAGAAAAACGCGTCTTCGTTCGGCTGATTATTTTTCTCTACGACATTAACGATACCCTTTTCGCCAAGTCCAAAGTATTTCAAAGGCAGTTCCGTCGCACGATTCAAACAGATAAGTGTCCCGCCGTCCTCCACGAAACTGCGCAAATTCGCCAACCCTTCAGTACCGATGCCACCGGTATATTCTGGCGGTAATTTCCCGGCTGCGTGTCCGTTGAGAATACCCGAAGCACCCAGATCTGGCAAAATGATAGCATCGTACCGCGTTGCCAAATCCCCTGCGCGAATTTCTGCATTCGTGAGGCTGTTATAATTGAAGCCATGTGTGTCCAAAACCCAGCGGGTCCAGCCTTCGTCCATGTTCGCTGTCCACGGTTTATAGAGACCGAGGCGCGGTGCTTGCAGGCTTGAGAATCTACGATTGAGTTCTTCTTCGTCCATAGAGGCATCAGCGTGGATGTGGATGCCGTATTCCGATGCAAGGGCGTTCAACTCCGCAATTTGATGGAGTGGCGGTTCTACTGTCTTGATTAGGATAGCCCCGGGTGGCAGCGTTTTGCCCGCAAGTTCTACGTTCCGTCGTGCCCAGTAAAGTTTATATTTCGGGCTGTTGTCGCCGAATCTCGCTTTGAACAGATGGTTAAGGAAAAGTGCTTCAGCGTTCGTTCGATTCTCGAAGAGGTAACTTGTTGGTTCAGGTGTCCCGTCCAGCATGCCTCGCATCGCTGGAAGCATTGGCAGATGCCTTAAATCCGCCTCGAACGGATGCACAACAGCGATCGTCCGCACCCCCATCTGTAACGGCAGAGTCCAACCTGCGATGTCGTATGGGCGTTCGGGCGGTGATTCCGGTGAAGGGCGGCGTTCTGGGTAGCGTTGCACCTCAAGCAGATCCTTCGCATGTGCTCGGAAGGGTTGGGACATTAAAACAACGTAAGTGTCCGCAGGGTATTCTACACCATCAGCGATAAACGGCGCGTTTGCCTGATGAATCTGTACGCCGCCGCGTTTCAGAATGTCCAGCATCTTGAGCGTTGTGTGGATGTCGCGTTGTTCAGTCGGTATCAGAAACGCGCGAGGCGGTTCGTTTTTTCCTTTTGCTATTGCATCAAGCCCCATCTTATAAAAATTCGTTTTTAACATGACGCGATTCTCGGCGACGAAACCGAGAATTGAGTGCGCCGCCGCTTTCTCGTAGTCTACAATATTTCGTAATCGCCACCACCCTCCGGGCCACGGTTCAGGAAAGTTGGTGCGAAGTGCGTATTGATCAAGCCCGCGCCGATAGCCTTTTAAGGTGTGATGCGGTTGAAAAATTGGCGTTGCGATTTCCACGCGCGCCGCTTCTGTCAAGATGCCCACCATGTTGTGACGATACGGCACCGTCCGAAATCCGCCGTGCCACCATGTGTCGTAGACGGCACTTGAAAGCACGCCTGTAAACCCGTCGCTTGTCAAGTCGAAGGCGAGTTGCGCGCCAATGAGCGAAAGTGTCCGCTGTAAGAGCGGAGGGATATTCGGATTGACCGGCTCAAAATAGGGTGGAATTACAAACCGAGGACCGCGGTAGCTCATCTCATGAACGTCGTAGACGACCTCTGGAAACCACTCTTCATAAAGCACTCGTGTCAGCAACTGCGTCTCTATCTGTGTTAACATAAACCAGTCGCGATTGTTATCATGTCCTGTATATTTATGATACAACCACGGGATTTCCGACCCTTCGTGAGGGGTACCGACGGTGCGGTTGTACCAATCCACTACGATGTTCAACCCATCCGGATTTGCGGAAGGGATGAGCAGAATTATCACATTCTCAAGAATCTCTTTGATTTGTGGTGTTTCGACTGTCGCGAATTGATGTGCCAGTTCCATTGACATCTGTGAGGAGGCGATCTCTGTGGAATGGAGATTACAATTAATCAGCACAACTGCCTTACCCTCTTGTGCAAGTGCATCGAGTTCGTCACTACGTTTGGTTGGGATAGCTAATTCTCTCTGAATCTGCTGATAGCGTGCCAGATTCTCCAAGTTTTCCGGTGCGGAAATCAGCAGCATCAGAAGGTCATTATCTTCAGTTGTTTTTCCGAGTTCTTCTACCAAAACTCGATCTGAGTTTGCTGCGACATGGCGCATATAATCGGAAACAGTTTTCCAACCGGCTACCTGATAATCCGAACCCACCTGAAATCCGAGCACCTCTTCTGGTGCCATAAGTTGCGCGGACGTTGATCCGTGTAGCAAAGCCGTGCAGACGATCAACGCACCGAGTATACCCCATGGCTTTGTGGTTCTCATTACCTGAAAGTTTGCTTTTCGTTGGTGAGGTGGAGATAGATAATTGACGCAAAGCGCGCGAAAAAAAATCATAGAAATTCCCTTCCTATAGGCACGAGATTTTGAATCTTTTCAATCTTTAGTATAATCAAAACCCGCACGCGTGTCAACCCTATTCAATTAGCAGGCGACTGATAACTGAATGTTTTGCAGAACCCAAAATCAACACTTGACTTTTTTAGAATTTTGTGGTATTGTTATAGTGGAATGCTTCTAAAGCCACAATATATCGTGGCGTTCAGTTAAAATATGTATTACAAAGCGCACACTCATATTCAGGGGATCCGTACAAAAAAATCAGGAGGCAATAGATCACAATGAAAAAGGTTGTAATTATTCCACTCGTTGTCTTGTTGCTCGCGAGTTTTGGATGTGAAACAAAACAGAAGGGACCGAGCAACTTATCTGTAGGTAAGAGCAAATTGATTCACAGCGGAAACGCTTTGGAAGCCGTGGGACATCTTGAAAAAGCAGAAGAGGAAGAGGTCAATAAACTCGAACCTCGCGCCCTGCTTCTTGTCGCTTATTCTTATGGACTTTCCACTGGAGATGCCAACAGGGGCGGCGATGAAGCCAAGTTCAAAAACCAACGGAGTCAGCGGATTGAAGCACTTACAGAGGCTGAGATGAAACACATCTTACAAGTACTCAGTCAACCTTCAGCAGGACAAGTACGAAAAGCAGGTTTACAAGCACTCGTGGATAAGGGACATGAGGCAGCTGTCTTAATTCTCGACAGTCTTGCTAAGGGAAGGTATCCGTTGATTCACGCCGATTTTACACAGATGTTGGTTGATATGGGACCTGATGAATTGGATCTCATTTTAGCGAGACTTACCGATGAGACTACGTCACCTGCTCTCAAAGGTAAATTGGTTCAAGTATTGGCTGAAATCGGTGATGCGAAAGTCGTAGATGCATTGAAATCCGTTCAAACCGAAGCAACTATAGTCCCCGGACTCGCGATGCAGATTAACACGACACTCTATCAGCTCGGGGAAGAATCCTATAAAAAAGACATCATGGCTGGCATCAGTCATAGTGATGTCGCGGTGCGTCGGGCCGCCGCGAAAGCAATGGTGAATATCAAAGGGGTATCGCCGAAAACGCTCATCGCTGGACTCAAAGACGAGGATTCAGAAGTTGTCACATCGCTTGTGGAGGCACTCGCGGTCCACCAAGATGCCACTGCTGTTGACGAACTGATGAATATCCTCACCGGTGAATTGAGCAAGGACCCGAAGCAGGCAGCGATTGAGACCCTTGACGTTTATGGACAGAACAAACTTGCCAGAGGCTTGGCAAAAAGTGCCACGACGCTACTTATTGGCGGAACGGTTAGCGATTCAAACAACCGTTATTATCTTGTGCAGCTGCTGCGGAGAGAGCCATTTAAAAAGCAGATTAAAGCATTAAAAACGATCGAAGATCTTGGGTCCAAGCTTCACGAGTACCACGAGAAAAAGGAGCAAGAGGAGCTCGTTAAAATTCCACTTGCACAACTCCTTAATGAAGTTCAGTGATCTAAAATTTGCCCTGTTATATGATGGCATTTCCCGGAGAAAGGCATTCAGTTTTCGTTTTCTGAGTGTTTTGTAGGAAGAATTAAAATTTGCTATTGGAAAGTTGGCTTCTACGATAGGATGAACGGACCTTCGATGGGAAAATTGAACTGCTTTGCAAACTACGCCTTAAAGTCACTTACCCCCATTTTTTTTTGAGGGTAGTCTGTCGTTGATATTGTTAG
>VYCT01000177.1 GCA_009843785.1 Candidatus Poribacteria bacterium
GGTTTACCAAACTGCTGAGCGGGGACACATCTATTATTTCATTGTCGTGAAGATCCAACTCTGTCAGGTTTATTAATGTGCTGAGTGGAGATACATTCAATACCTTGTTACCGTCAAGATCCAATACCATTAGGTCTATTAAAGCACTGAGTGGCGATATATCTGATATCTCGTTATCATCAAGATCCAATTCTGTTAGATTTGTTAACGCTTTAAGTGGCGATATATCCAATATCTGGTTGTCGTGAAGATCCAGCACTGTCAGATTTGTTAACGCTTTAAGTGAGGATACATCCAATATCCGATTGCCATCAAGATCCAAGTTTCGCAGATTTGTTAACGCTTTAAGTGGCGATACATCCAATATCTGATTGCCATCAAGATCCAAGTTTCGCAGATTTGTTAACGCTTTAAGTGGCGATATATCTAATATCTGATTGTCATCAAAATCCAGTTTTATCAGTTTTCTCATACCTCTCAGTGCGGACGCATCGGAGATCTGGTTGCCGTGAATATCTAAATGTTGTAGATTTGTTATATTTTTCAGGGCAGACATATCCGATATTTGGTTGTCGTCAATATCTAAATTTATGAGCTTGGTCATATTTCTCAGTGGAGACACATCTGATACCAAGCCATCAGAGACATCCAAGACGGTTAGATTTGTTAAATCTTTGAGTGGGGACACATCGGAGATCTGGCTGCTGTCAAGATCCAGGTATGTCAACTTGGTCATATTTCTCAGTGGGGACACATCTGATACCTGATTGCTTTCAAGGTCAAGGTATATGAGCTTGGTCATATTTCTCAGTGGAGACACATCCGATACCTTGTTTTGGGCAAGATGCAGGTATGCCAGATTTGTTAAATCCTTGAGTGGGGACACATCTGATACCTGATTGCTGTTAAGGTCAAGGTATGTGAGCTTGGTCATATTTCTCAGTGGGGACACATCCGAGATCCGGTTGTTGTTTCTAAAAGAGAGGTGTGTTAGATTTGTCAAATCCTTGAGTGAGGACACATCTGATACACGATTGTTTTCAAGAGCAAGATGTATTAGACTTGTCAAATTCTTGAGTGGGGACACATCTGATACCCGGTTGCGGGCAAGATATAACTCTTTCAGGTTAAAAGCAAATTCAAGACCGGTTAGATCGCGAATGACGAATTCAGTATTATTGGTAGACTCACACATCCACTGGTCTTGCCACCACCACGATTGTTGCTGTCGCGAATAGCGACATTTGCCTTGCAGCACTTCCAAATCTGCCATATCTGCCTGAGTGATGTCTTCACCCGCCTGCTTGTTCAATGCTGACTCAATAACAGCGCGAAGACCGGGGTCCGGAATATGGACGGTCTGGGCAGTTGCGATTTGAAGATGTCCAAAAAAGAATACACCCGTGGTGAAAATCAGAATAATGACTTGGGCAAGTCTCTGATTTTGACTGCCAGTATCCATGTGTGTTGAGGCGATATATGTGAAAAATCTCAAGAAATTTATACTCCTCTGTCTGGATTAATAGACATCTCTGCCTTAGATAAGAACGGTCCCCCAATTGTTATATAAATTTTAGATGCCGCGAGAATTGGAATGGGTGATAAATCGCCCTCCTACAACTCACGCGGCTATCTATTATTTTGATAGATTATTGTGCCATGTTTTGCGCACCAGGTGTCGCCTGTACAACTTGGAAATCACCGGTGCCATCCGGCAAGCGTCCATAAGCAACGTCTGTCTCCTGCTCTCCAAATGTAATGCTATCCAGTACTCTATTGCCGTGTGCATCTGTTCCGACAAGGATAACCGTTTCACCACCTTTAGATAGCTTGAAGTTGGCATGCAGTCCTTCAGTCGCATTTTCGTCATCATGATCTTCATCTAACCAGACAATCAAGTATCCATTTGCTGGAATCTCGGTATTTTCTGGGAATTCCCACTTGGTAAGATTGTCCTCTTTGTCAGAAAGATACATTCCAGTGAGTAGCACAGCAGTATCAGTGCGGTTATACAACTCAAGCCAGTCGTCATAGTCTCCTTGCGGGTCAGCGATGATATTGTCGTTATCTGCCATCAACTCGTTTATAACGACGGAGGGTCCTGTTACCATATCAGTGGGATCCGTCATATCAGTGGGATCCGTCATATCAGTGGGATCCGTGGTGTCTTCACCTGGCATCATTGGTCCTGCCATTTGCTGTGCCCGTTCGCAAGACACAAAAGTAATGCAACTCATCAAAATAGCCACCAGACATATTTGAAATTTTAACATAGTTAACGTCCTTTACTTTCGTTGTAAATTAAAAAGTTAATGAAGGGTTTAACAACTATTCTAAGATTCCAGAGCGATAATTCTGTGCCCTTTAGGGTACAGTCCTGAGCATAGAACCTTAATTAAGGAATTATACCATATTTAGTCTCAATTTTCAAAAAATTTTATGCTTATCCGTGGCTTTTAAAAGCGTCCCATAAATGGTTTACAGAACAGCAGCAGAGAGGCAGCGGTTAACAAAATCTGATTGAGGAGAAAGTCTTTACAAAAATTGTTGATAGACATTCATAATTCTTTCATAGTGAATATCAGCGTTAAACTCAGTTTCCATCTTTTGGCGACCTATACGCCCCATTTCTACAGCCTCGTTTTTATGTTCAGCCATCCATAATAAACGCTCCCGCAGTGCATCTTGCTCGCCTGATGGCACGAGAAATCCATCAACACCATCCCGGATAAGTTCTGGAATACCGCCAATATCGGCACCGATGACGGGTTTCCCGTAAGCATAGGATTCTAAAACAGACATTGGACAGTTTTCATACCATTCGGATGGCAAGACTGTACAGATGCTGTTTAGAATGAGTTCTCGGAGTTCATCACCCTGTTTAAAACCGAGAAGGTGAATATGATCCCATCCGTTTTGTTCAACAATGCGTTGGACTTCCGGCATCGCTTCGCCATCGCCGACGATATAGAGCGGCACCTGTTTCAGAGGCGCGGCAGCCGCTATGAGCGTCAAAATCCCTTTACTCTGATGTATCCTACCGAAGTAGAGCACATATTCTCCTACCGAGAAATTCGGCGTGATGTCGGAGACATCAACAAAGTTGTGAACAGTCGAGATTTTATCTTTTGGGATACCGTGTGAGATCATTTTTTTTCGGAGAAAATGAGAGACAGAGATGAAATGGTCAAATTTTTTGACGGCACCGAGCATTTTAGAGACATAAGACTCGGTGACGCTCAACGCTGTGCGCGCGAGTGAGCCCCTATTACATCGTTTCGGGAGCGCACGCCAAAAATGTTTACCCGCACAAGCTTCACAAATCTGATCATTGGAAAGATGGTTATAAACTGGACATGTCAACTTATACTCGTGTAGGGTTTGGATAAGTGGAATACCTGCTTCTTTGAGCACACCGAGAATCGATGCAGTGAGTTTCCCGTAGTAGATGTGAAAATGGGCAAGGTCAATTTTTGTGTCATTGAGCAACCGCTGAATTGATTGAACTGCATCGCGCGAGTATAAAAAGCGCAATAGGTCACCTACCCCCGGTTGTTCAAAATCTGCACCGCGCGGGAAATAGCCTTCCCATTCGGACGGCTCGTTCTCATCGCTCGCCGCCGTAAACGGGATGACTCGGTGTCCGTGCTTTTTTAACATCTCGGCGAGTGTGAAAAAGTACCGATCAGAACCGCCGCGAATATAGTGGTTTTGCGAGATATTCAGAATAGTGTGCATTCTATTACAACCAACGATGTTGTTCTGACTTTCAGACGTGAAAGCGATAACCGCTCAGAAACTATGGAAAATACATTCAATATGCCAACATCGTAGCATTCCCGGCATGAAATGTCAAGCCACAAGCTATCTCGGAGGCACCCTATGGGATAAAGCATTTACGCATTTACTCAACCTTTGCGGGATTGTTGTGAGCTGCGCGCGGAAAAGGGCGAACCCAGCATCATCGGCAATTGGAACAGTCTTCAGTTGATAGGGCGCAGTCGCCAGCGTATTCCAGCCTATAACCGTCGTGCGCGCCGAGCGGAATCCACTTGCTTTTACGATCTCAATTTCGCGTTCAGTATAATCGCCATTAGGATAACTGAAATGGGAGCATCCAACCCCTAAAAGTTTCTCTAAATCCACCTTGCTCCCAAGTATTTCTTGCCTACATTCGGCTTCAGTGCAATACGGCAGAATCGGATGGAACTGTGTATGCGGTTGAAAGTCAACATTCTCTCCCATCTCTTTCATTTCCACGATATTTAGTGCCTGCCTGTCTGGATAAACCTTTTCAGGTTCAAAGTCAGTCGTCCGCTTCAGGTGTGCCAGTCGTTCTGCAGTCGGCAGTCGCTTCAGTCTTTCTCGTTCTGCCTTGGACTGCCCTTCTATCTTGAACCAGAAATGCCGATATGTGTTGATAATCTGCGTACAAACAAAGAGTGTCGGACGAATACGGTACTGCTTGAAAAGGTCCAAAAGTTCGATATTACCCGCGTGGCCGTCATCAATTGTAATGATAACGCTCTTTGCGGGAATCCGTGAAAAATCCTTCTCGTAGATAGCATCAACCAAGACATCAAGTGAGATAAGCGTCCAATGGCGCGAGAGATAAGCGATATGTTTCGCGAAGACCTCCGGTTTCGCGTCGTGATACATGAGGATAGCGACCCGATTCCGGCAAAGGAATTCCCGAATCAGAATGTGTATGCCTAACAAACAGATGAGGGTTGACACAATATTTTTAAGAATTTTTATTTTCCTTGCGGTTCTTGTGAACAACACACGGCGTGCCCCTACTACTTTGACCCGGT
Source organism: Candidatus Poribacteria bacterium (assembly GCA_009843785.1). Lineage (GTDB taxonomy): Bacteria > Poribacteria > WGA-4E > WGA-4E > WGA-3G > WGA-3G. Next base: position 4,815 of record VYCT01000177.1, read on the forward strand.
GAGGAGCGTCGGATACGGAAAACCTGCCTCGGCTATTCGGGTCTCTGTAAACGGTTCATAAGTGACTGTGCCTATCTGCTTAGCAATTAACCCCGGATCAGCCCCATCTATAATGACATCCGCTATTTCAATAGGATCCGTACTGCCCCACCAATTGTCGGCTACCGTAAGACTAAATTTTACATTCAAACGCAGGGCGAAGACATTTGCATTCAGGTTGTTGTGCTGGATGGTAGACTGGACATTTTCACAAAAGATACCGGTTTCGTTCTTAGCGATATTATTATTTTCAATTCTCGGAAGTGTTTGCCGCCCGATCGTGCTAATCCCGATGTCGTTGTCAATAATATCGTTGTGTCGAATGCGTGCATCACTACCATCTAAAGCGATTGCTGTTTCGTTGAAACGGAGCGTACACTCTGCTACAGTAGGCGATGTCGTCTTGATGTCCAGAGCGATCGTGGCATACTCTATAACTGCGCCTCTGATAAAACTTTCTAAATCGTGCGTATGGTCAAAGAAGATACCGTTCCAATCTCCCGAAGCAGGTCCGATATTGTTAGATGTAAGATATACAAGTTGGGTTACCTGCGCTTGTACTAAAGGTGTGCCAATTTTCAGGATACCTTTTACGGTGACGAGAGCGTTGCGCCCAAATTTAACAGTGGTACCAGGTGAAATGTTGAGGGTTATACCCTGTGGAATTTCCAACGTGCCATGGACAATGTAAGTCTTCTCAGGGTCCCACGTTTCATCCTCGGTTAGCCGATAGTTTTCACGTACGACCTCGGAGATATTTTCGGGTGTGACAGGATTGGACGTTTCCTGCATCGTACACCCCGTGCCTACCGCTAAACCGAGGCAAAAAATTAAGAGGCAATATATGAATCGAATTTCCATTTTTCGTATGTACTGTTCCAGTAAAGTCGGTATTTTGTAGGGTTTGTTGCAATCTTCCGAAATTTTCATCAAAAAACCTCAAAGTCTTGGATCGACTGCCTCACTTTCGAGTGACAGAATTCCGAAGACGCATTCATGAATATGGGACAACGGTTCACGATGAACGAAACGCTCCAGTGCCTCAACACCCAACGCAAACTCCCGAAGTGCCAGGGAACGTTTGTGAGAAAGCCCACGGGCGCGGAGGCGTTCTAAGTTTTGAGGTAATGTATATTCGGGACCATAGATGATCCGTAGATATTCACGACCTCGACACTTCACAGCGGGTTGGACCAAGCCTCGCTGGTTTCCCTGAACGATAAAATCAAGAGGTTTGATGACCATGCCTTCACCACCGTGTGCGGTGAGTTCCTCCCACCGATGGATGGCCTCAGTTTGACTTGTGTCATCCGTTACATCAACCGTCCCATAGGCAGTTGCGAACAACAGGTTATCCTGAGAATTTTGACAGAGTTTGGTAAGCGTTTCCATGTGCCACAGATGGTCTTTGTCAAAGTATACCGCCCCTTCCGTTGCGAGTAAGTGGAAGGGTGCTAACTTCAGGTCTGCAATAGATTGGACATGCCAACAGTATTGCTGATAAGCCTTGACGTACTCGGTCACTGCTTCTGCGCGTTGACGATAATCTTCCAATATAGAATTTACGTCAATGCCGTGTTCAGCAGCGGTTTCCAAGGCGGCAACCGCTGCTCCCAAAGCGACACGCGCCGATGTCCCTACGGGCGCATATTGTTGCCGTAACAATTCCTGTGCCTTAACCGACCACGGCATGAGTTCACAGTCGAGACAGATCCAATCTGTATCGAATGTCTCCCAGTAATTCGCTCTGTCCATTGCCGCTTTGACCTGTCCCAACAGTTCGGTTTCAATTGCGGTATCCTCAAAGAAGCGTCTGCCGGTCCGTGTGTAACAGATGCCAAGCGTGTCGTCTGCGACACCAAATCGCTTTTTTGCAGTTTCAGGATCTCGGCAAACAATAAGGACAGCGCGCGACCCCATGTGTTTTTCTTCCCAGACGACATTGGATACACCCTGTTTGCGATAATAAGTGAATGCCTCCGTTGGATGTTCAAGCAGGCCGGGGCTGCTTGTCGTTTCAGTCGGAGACATTGTCGGCGGAAGGTATATAAGCCATTTCGGATTTACAGCGAAACGACTGATAGTTTCAAGCGCGGCGATCGTATTCTCTTCACGGATTGTTACATTGTGATGTAACCGTGTGCGGATAACGCGTTTTCCGAGGACATCATCAATGTTTAGGATATCGTCGGACGCGTGTGTGTTGACAATAGATCGTTCGGCATCTTCATTAAGAAACGGCTTTGCTGGTTGATAATACGTTTGGTGTGCCGGGACAGATACAAATTCTTTTTCAGGATATCGCAGTGCCGTGAGTTTGCCGCCGAAAACACATCCAGTATCAATGTTGATTGTTCGGTTTAGCCATTGCGGTTCTGTAACGGGGGTGTGCCCATAGACAACCATGGCAGCACCGCGATATTCGTCAGCCCAATCGAGCCGAATCGGTAAGCCGAATTCATCGGTTTCTCCTGTGGTTTCGCCATAGAGTGCAAATTCACGGACGCGTCCGGATGCCCTACCCTGTAATTCCGCCTTCATCCCCGCATGTGCAACGACCAAATTTCCATTATCCAGTACGTAATGGCTCACCAAACTATCCAAGAATTCCGTGACTTGTGTCTTGAATTCGGTTGATTCTTCCGCCAGTTGTGCGAGCGATTCCGCTAACCCGTGTGTAGGCTTCACATTTTTGCCGCGAAGCGCACGCACCAGTTTCACATCATGATTCCCCGGCACACAGATCGCTGCGTCAGTCTTTTGCATCTGCATGACCAAACGTAACACTTCGGCGACCTTTGGACCCCGGTCGACAAAATCACCGACGAAAACCGCTTTTCTGCCCTGTGGGGGTTCAACAACAGTTTCACCGTTTGGCTGCGTTGAGATCGTATAACCGAGTGCTTTGAGCAATTCGACAAGTTCATCAAAACAACCGTGAATATCACCAATGATGTCAAACGGTCCGTGTTCGTCCGTGCGGTTCGTCCATAAGGGTTGTCGTTCGATACGGACGGCATCAACGGCTTCAGGTGCGGACATGACAGAGAGGAAGTTCCGAAAACCTTCGCGCTTGAGATTGCGCAGTGAACGGCGAAGTTGTTGGCTCTGCTGGCGGATGACATGCGGTTTAAAATCGCGGTCGGGACGTGCATCGTTTCTGTCCTGACAGAGTTTTGTGGGCATGTTAAACACAATAGCAACGGTTAAGTAGTGGTACTCGCGCGCCAGCGCAATCAAAGGCTTCCGTGCTTCAACTTGGACGTTCGTTGCATCAATGACCGTCAATTTTCCGGCAGCGAGTCGTTTTGCGGCGATGAAATGTAGCACCTCAAACGCATCGTTCGTTGCCGCCTGATCGGTCTCATCGTCTGAAACGAGCCCTCTGCAGAAATCCGACGAAAGAATTTCGGTGGGTTTAAAATGTTTATGTGCAAAGGTAGACTTGCCTGACCCGGAGGGTCCAATGAGAAGTACAAGTGAAGGTTCAGGAATCCTAATAAGCATTCTCAGTCCCCTCACTCTTTATTTTTACCGCCATAAACACCTGTTTTCTCATGCGATCCGTTCTCCAGAATTTTCGCGGGTGAAGACCGCCATCTGTGTTGGCGAGCCAACGTTTTCAGCCTCCGGTCCGATCGGGTGAAACCCAACAGCATAGCCAAAACGTTTGGCAACATCTGCTGCCCAAGACTGAAATTCGTCCCGCGTCCACTCGAAACGATGGTCTTTGTGCCGAAAGTTTCCCGCCTGTAGATTCTCAAATTTGACGTTGTATTCTATATTTGGTGTCGTCACCGCAACCGTCTGTGGAGCGGCAAACTCGAACAGGACCCGCTCAAAAGCAGCGAGTCGTGACAAATCTAAGTGTTCAATGACTTCTACCACAGCGGCGGCATCGTATCCTGTCAAGCGTTTATCTCGATATCCGAGCGATCCTTGGAACAAGCGGAGTCGTTCTTTCTGCTTCTCCGGTAACCGGTCGTGATGAAGTCGTTCTTGCGCGATCTTCAGTGCGCGATGCGAAACATCCATTCCGACGATCTCTTCAAACTGTTTTTCAGCCAACAATTTACGCAGCAGCTTTCCTTCGCCACACCCCAAATCAAGAACGCGTTTCGCGCCAGACTGCTTGAGGGTCTCAGTCACCGTCGCTAAACGGATCTCGTTTAGACCGATCCGTTCTTCAGCCGCTGCCTCCTCTTGTGCTTGCGTCGCTTCGTCAGTCTCTTGAAGGTCTTCTTCGCGCAATTGGGCGAGTGCTTCACGCGTAAGCCGCCGTTGATGTTTCAGGTAGCGACGAGCAATAGCTTCTTGTTCTGGATGCTCAACGAGCCAATCGTTACCATGCTTTAAGAGTTTTTCGATCTCCGCCGCGCCGACCCAGTAGTGCTTCTCATCGTCAAGTACAGGCATCAAAACGTAGAGGTGCGTGAGGAGTTCGCTCAAGCGACAGGTATTTTCGAGCGTTACTGTAAAATAACGACTCTGTCCCCAATCTGGGAATTGTGGGTCTAACGCGTGTTGTCCTGCCGTTACTGTATAACCGAGTGGCTCGAAAAATCGTCGTAATAATTTCTCTCCGCCGCGACAGGGTAAGATGGACACCTCTGCCTTTAAAGGGATGGCGGTCTCTACGAGTTGTGGACGCTCTTTGCATTTGCCGGACAACGCACTGCCAAACACCCGCGCGATCGCGACACTCAAGAACGACGAAGCGACGTATGGACGGTCGCTAACGTATTGCGCCAGCGCGAAATTTCCTGCGAATTGCCCGTGAGGACGGCGGACAAGTCCGACTGGATCGACATCAAGCAATAGTGCTGCGGTGCATTTTTCGGTGCGTGTCTCCGGGTAGAAGACGTGTGCTTGCCCAAAAGTGAGCGTAAAAGATTGCAGCCGCGCAGGGTGTTTATGCAACAGATAACCGAGGTCTGTCGCGGGAGAATATGTGGTTGATATTGTCAATAGCATAGCAATTTGCGAAAAAACGGCTATCAGTAATTAGCTGTCAGCATAGAATTTTTCAGGATAATACCCTTGCTAAAAAAAGGTAATTTTTTAGTGTTTGGACAATTGTGACGTGTATGTGACGTTTTAAACGTCACATGTGACGTGCAGATGCCAAGTAACACGCGGGAATGTGACGTAATTTTCGTTTTTTTTTGGATTCAGATTTATCCACTCCATTTGATTTTTGCTGAGTGTTTTCTCCATTGTCTTGAAAGATACCAAAAATAGGTTTTTTGCGCCGAAAAGATACCAAATGGTATCTTTTTTCGCTTTTTGGTAATTTTCTGATTTGTGCCGTGAACCCAGTTTCCATATAGACTTGTGAGCGTTTTTTGTGTTATTTCTCGCTGCGAAAAAAAGATACCAGGGCAAATGTAATATTGGCGTTGCTGCGGATTTTATGAAAGACATTTTCCAACTTATTTTTAGTATAGTATAATTATACTATATTTCCGTGCGGGTGTCAAATCTTTTTTTCTGTGTAAGGAACAATCCCGCTATAAACACAGCATCATCAGATTTTTAGTTTTCCGTCGATTTTAGAGGCGGCATCGCAACCTCGGAGGTTGTTCCTACAACAAAAAGTAATCAAGTGGAAAATTGAAATTATGGAGAACTGAATGTTTTATTCGGAATAGGTCCGCGCTGCTATTCACAAGAATCGGGGTTACAAACCCCTCCCACAAGAGTGATTTGTGACAATTGAACGACTCTGCTCTCCAGTCGTAAACGTCACTTACCCCCATTTTTTTTTGAGGGTAGTCTGTCGTTGATATTGTTA
>VYCT01000005.1 GCA_009843785.1 Candidatus Poribacteria bacterium
ACACTAAAAACCTTTCACCACAAACCTTCAGAAAAAAATGGGGGTAAGTGACAAGTTGCTCTGCTTCTTGTTTTTCATACACTTGACATAGTTTAGCAGTCTTGCTATACTTGTCAAGAGTTTTGGTGAACCAATGGGATATCGGGAAGAAAATAATGTGCCGAGCCGTTAAATCTCTCATCGCAATTTGCTTACTATTAGTTTTTACGCTGGTTTCGGCGTGTACGGAGAGACAGCAGAAGCAGAATGAATTAAGCGTCTTCGCTGCAATTAGTTTGAAGGATGCGCTCACTGAGATCGGGGAAGCGTTTGCAGCTGAGAATCAGGTTAAAGTTTATTATAACTTCGCCGCGTCTACGACGTTACAACGCCAACTCGAAAAGGGAGCGTCAGGCGATGTCTTTATCTCGGCAAGCCCGTGCCAAGTCGTTGCTCTGGAAACGAATGGGCTGCTTGAAGCCGAAAGTCGCCAAAATTTGTTAACAAACCGTTTAGTACTTGTTTCTGATGAAGCAGCGGAAATCTCTGTAGAAACGCCTACTAACCTTGTTATGCCTGAGATTTCGAGAATTGCAATCGGGCACCCAGATATAGTGCCTGCAGGTGCTTACGCGAAAGAAGCTTTGACGCACTTTGGATTATGGGAGGCACTACACCCGAAACTGATTTTCGGCACAGATGTACGTGCGACGCTCGCTTATGTCACCGCTGGAAATGTGGATATTGCTATTGTCTATAAAACGGATACAACACTGACCGAGAATATAAATGTGCTTTATCAGTTACCACCTGAAGCATATACACCGATCATCTACCCGGCTGTCGTTATGAAGAGTAGCCTACGAAAACAATTAGCGCACAGATTTGTTACCTATCTACAGTCTGTGGAGAGCGGTGAAATTTTTGAAAAACACGGATTTACCCTTTTGGCATCAAAATGAGGATAACCGCTGCCGAAGTCGCTGCCCTCTCATTATCTATAAAAGTCGCGTTGCTCAGCCTAATTGTGACGTTCCCGCTTGGATTATTGGTGGGGTGGCTCCTCGCAAAACGTACATTTCCCGGAAAGGCTTTTCTAAATACGCTCGTCATGTTACCCTTAGTACTGCCACCTATAGTCAGTGGGTATTTACTTCTCATCCTATTGGGTAAACACGGGTTCATTGGGCGTTTTATCTACCAAACTTTCGGCATAGAGATTGTTTTTTCCGAATTGGCTGTTGTCATCGCAGTCTCGGTTATCTCATTTCCACTGTTAGTACGTGGGATTGTAACAGGGATGGAGGCTGTACCCGTGGAACTTGAAAACGCAGCGCGGACGCTTGGCGCATCGCCAATCAAGGTGTTTTTTACCATAACCCTCCCGATGGCGCATCGCGGCATTATCGGTGGAACGATCCTCGGTTTCTCCAAGAGCCTGGGTGAGTTTGGCGCCACAATCATGGTGGCGGGTAACATCCCCGGCAAAACCCAAACGATGGCGTTGGCGATTTTCAGTGCTGTACATCTCGGAGAAGATGTCTCTGTCTATCGACTGGTGTTCATTTCAACCCTTGTCGCCTTCGCTGCGATCTGGTTAACGGAACGTTTCACCCTCCGTTAAACATAAAGGTATAACGTCTTATTGACATCGATTAAAAAAAAGGAGAAAAATAATGGGTTTGGAAATGTGGATATTTTTAGGATTAATCGCTTGTGGCGCGCTCGTCTGGTATCTATACCGACGTTCACAAAAAGACGCAGATAAAAGCAGAAAAGATCAAACTGACAATACGGATACTGTTGATCCTGCTGATGACGGCTATGAGGATCTGCTTTTGACTGGCTTGATGCTCAATGAGGTATATGATGATGACGATCCACCGAAAGATGCGGGTTCTGATGGGTTTGAGAGCGTGGATGACGGCGGTGGCTTTGACGGTGGCGGCTTTGATGGCGGTGGCTTTGACGGTGGCGGCTTTGAGTAAGAGGGTTCACTATGGCAGATGGCACCAAAATCAGGCTCGATTTTCGCAAACGCCTCGGTAGTTTTACCTTGGAAGTCAATTGCACGCTGGAAGCGAAGGTTTCGGCATTTTTAGGACCCTCTGGAAGTGGTAAAAGCACACTTCTCAACTGTATCAGCGGCACGCTGGCTCCTGATGACGGTGAGATCGCTTTTGGTGAAGAGGTGCTTTACGCATCCGCTTCAAAAATTAATCTACCGCCTGAAAAACGACGCTTCGGATACGTCTTTCAAGAGGGGTACCTATTTCCGCATCTCACGGTTGCGCAGAATATCCGATATGGGCAACCGAAGCCACGAAAATCTTCTGCTGCGATAGATGTTCTGGAAATTTCCGAGTTCCTTCAGCGGTATCCAAGAGAACTCTCTGGGGGTCAACGTCAACGCGTTGCAATCGCTCGCGCACTCGCTATGGAACCGCGAATGCTTCTGATGGATGAACCGCTTGCTTCTCTTGACAGCGCGCTCAAAGAGCGGATTATACCCTATCTCCACCACGTTAAAGATACTTTTGACATACCGATCCTTTATATCACCCACGCCTTTTCCGAGGCGATGGCATTGGCGGACGAAGCCTTCCTGATCGCTAATGGGACAATTATAGCGAACGGTGAACCGCATCGGTTGCTAACTGCCCCTGCCGCGATGCCTATTGCACAATTGACGGGTGTTGAAAACACGCTATTCCTTCCTGTGACGGCTTCAGACAAGGCACGCGGTTTGATTTTGTTGGAAATCGGGGACCAAGCTCTTGTGATTCCTTATACGGATATTGGAATCGGTGAAATAGTGCCAGTCGCTGTTCGTGCTGAGGATATTATCATTTCGCTTGAACCGGATCTCTCGATTAGTGCCCGCAACATATTAAAAGGAACAATTCAATATCTGGATATCAAGAGCGAATACACATGGTTATCTATTCTTATTGATTGGCATCACCTTGCAGTGAAAATTACACACGCAGCGCGTAAGCAGCTGCAGCTGCAGGAGGGATCAGAAGTTTACTGTGTTATCAAGGCAAGTGCCATCAACCTCCTCTGGGATTAGTTCTCTTACAACTAAAAAACGGTAGGTGCTGTTTCCTAACCGAACCATAGGTGTCAATTTAAGAAAAAACGACCGCCACGGTCTCCAGGCCGGTAGGTTCGGTTTCCTAACCGAACCGGGTTTCTCAATTTTGCGTAAATCTTATTTTTAAAACGACTGAAGCCGTTCCCAAAATTCATCCACCTGCCTATGAAGTTCCTCAAGCGTCCCCTCATTCTTTATCACAACATCCGCATATTTGACTTTCTCCGTGACCGGCATCTGTGCATCAATCCGTGCTTGGACCTCAGTTTCGGTGAGTGGTCTCCCTTGTGCGATACTTCGTTCCAATGTGCGTCGCAGCTGCGTCTCTGGTGATGCCGTGACAACGACAATCAAATCAACCGTATCATAAGCACCCGCTTCAATGAGAAGTGGCGCGTCAAGCAGCACGACGCACGTCGGATTTTCCGCAACGCGTTGACGTGCCTGTGCCCGTGAACGTTGGATAATCAACGGATGTAAGATACTGTTCAATCGTTCGCGTGCGGCTTTATCCTTAAAAACGATTGCCCCCAATTTTTTTCGGTTCACATCTCCAGATGCATCAAGAATGTCCTCTCCAAATGCATCGGTCAGTTCGTCAATAACCGGACTGTCTGCCTTGAGGAGTTGGTGTCCGATTTCATCCGCATTAATCGGAATCGCCCCTTTTTCTGCAAGCCGCTCTGAGACGGTCGTCTTTCCGCAGGCGATCCCCCCAGTAATCCCGACGATGATACCGCGTGCGCGGTCTGTTGTTGCTGTTTCCATGTGATGGAATGTATAGCATATATCGAAATTTGTCAATGGTGAATGGTTGTCAGTTATCAATGTTAGAAGGTGTGCTAAAGTTGCGAAGTTGATATAACTTTACTGACTTTAGAAACACTTTACTGATTTTATGAACTTCTTTATTTAACTGACTACTGAGGACTATTCCCTACTTTTGATTGACAGTGATGGCTGCTCCTGCTATGCTGTTAATCCACTCCATCTATTTTCATACAAACAAGAGGAAGATTTTCATGGGAAGGTTAGAAGGTAAAGTCGCAATCGTAACAGGTGCTGGTAGAGGGCATGCTGAGGCAGTAGCGAGACGGTTTGCAAAAGAAGGCGCAGCGGTTTCTATTTGTGATGTTATCCCCGTGCAGGAATTAGAGACAAAAGTCGGTTCAGAAATTAGAGCTGCTGGTGGAAATGTCCTTTGTTTTGAGACCGATGTTTCACAGGAAGCACCCGTCAATGAAATGGTCGCAGCCACCATCGAAAAATTCGGCACTATTGATATACTCGCCAACGTCGTCGGCATCGCTGGACCAACGAAAGATGTCTGGGATATGAGTCTGGAAGAATGGCGGCGCACACTTGAAGTCAATCTCGATTCACTTTTCATCTGTTCTAAAGCCGTTCTGCCAGAGATGATTCGTAAGCAATACGGGAAAATCATCAACTTCAGTTCTGGGACAGGCAAGCAACCCCTTTCGCACAGAGCACCGTATGCAACTTCAAAGATGGGCGTTATCGGTTTCACACGCACACTCGCCGCCGATGTTGGGCGTTACAATATCAACGTCAACGCCATCTGTCCCGGTTGGCATACAGAGCGAAGTCTTGAACTCGCAAGAGGCAGGGCTGAATACATGAACAAACCTTTTGATGAAGAAGCATTGCGCGAGCGGTATGGACAGGAGAATCCCAAAAGTGTCATCGCTGGTAGGTGGTGTGCAGATGAAGGCTACAGGGATAAAGGTTCGGGATCTGAAGATGCCGCTGCGTTAGCCGTCTTCCTCGCCTCAGATGACTCCGCAAACATGACTGGGCAAGACATCAACACCGGTGGCACGGTGATGTGGTAGTTGTGGATAATTGATTGTGGATGCGGTATAATGAATAGGGTGTACGTTAAGCACAAGGAGAGAGAAATGAGAACATTTGGAACCCGAGGCACTGTGCGCCCCGACCAGCACTATGTTGTTGCACGCACAGCAGAGGTTAAAGATTTCATCAACCGCATCAAAGAGGGACAGTACATCGTTCTTTTCGCGCCGCGCCAAACTGGAAAAACGACCTTCTTTCGATGGGCACTTGCTACCCTCACAGCCGAGGATCCAACCTACTTTCCCATTCAAATAGATTTTCAAATACAGCGTAACACTTCTGCTGCCACTTTTTACGCACGGCTCTACCAAATGATACGTTGGCAGATCCAGTTTGTTTTCCAAGAACGCAGCGAGGTTCCTTCCACGGCGTTAACGCAATTTTTAGAGCGCACACAACTGACAGATGCTTTTTCAATAGTGACGTTCTTTGAAGAACTTGGGAATTTACTTGGTGATCAGCGGGTCGTTCTCCTCATTGATGAATTTGATGGCATTCCTCAAAGCCTTGTCAGTGATTTTCTCTATGCACTGCGTCACATCTACCTATCTGATATGTTTCTATGCCCCCATAGTGTCGGGATCGTCGGTGTCAGAAGTATAACGCAGCTTGACTACGACCGATCTATCTCACCCTTTAATATCCAAGATGAACTTCACTTACCCAATTTCACACTTGAGCAAGTAAGCGAACTCTTCGGACAGTATACGGAAGAAGTCGGACAAGCCTTCGCGCCCGAGGTCGTCAAATCTATTCACAAACAGACTGCCGGACAACCCTTTCTTGTCAATCGCACCGCGCAAATTCTCACTGAGGAACTCGACATTCCCAAAGTGAAGACCATTACGATGGCACACTTTGTAAAAGCTTATGAACAACTGCTTGGGGAAGATAATACCAACCTGACACACCTCGTGACAAATATCCGCAGGGATCGCCGCTTTGAAACGCTCCTCATGGACATTATGTCTTATGACGAAGGAGTCCGCTTCAATCCACGTGATCCACTCATCAGTGAACTCACTACTTATGGGGTCATCGCCAAAAGCACAGATGGAAAGTGTGAAATTTTCAACCCTATTTATCTCCATTGCATCATAGAAGCGTTCACGCCAACCGTGAACGGATTGGAACGAGACTACTTCGCAGAAGACAATAGCGACGGATTCCGCAGTTATCTCACCGCCAAAGGACAACTTGAGATGGACCGTCTCCTTGATAACTTTCGAGATTTTATCACACGCGTAGGGTTCAAGATTCTACAAGTTCCAGAAACCCCACAAGAATATGTCGGTAGGCATCTTCTCCTTACCTACCTTGACTCGTTTGGCAAGGCAGTGGGAGGGGTCATGTCTTTTGAAGTCGCAACAGGCGCGGGTAAGATGGATCTCCTTATCCTTCACAATCAGCAGAAATATATTGTTGAAACAAAGATTTGGAGAGGCAACATCCGTTATGAGGCGGGAAAGAAACAACTCGCTACTTATCTCAAAACGGAAGGCGTCAGCGAGGGGTTCTACGTTGTCTTCGATCATCGCAAGCATCCAGAACGGCGTGTACAGACGGAAATTGTAGACGGTGTGCAGATTCAAAGTTATGTCATTCCTGTGATGCAGGAATCCCCTTCTGCTAATTGATACCTATGGATTAAAACCCAACACGGTACTTCTTTAGTCCTATAGGGTTTATTTCCTTGGGTATTTTCAGTGTGTTTGTAGAAAACACACCACCACAACCTGTAGCCCCAGCGGGGCGGCATGTCTATAGAAAAACGGTATTCCCCTCTCTTCAGCCCCAGCGGGGCGGCATGTGTATTAATTCCACCATTTCAATTGACATCTGGTTATCAATATGCTATAATGGTGTTAAGCACATTGAGTGTGAAGAAAGATTAGACTTGCCTATCTCATGAGTAAAATATTTTGAGATAGAAATCGCATGCATTATGAGAATGAAGATTTATTTTAATCGTCCGATGTTTCAAACTATTCATGGCTTGTAGTGGCAGTAATTGCTTAGGAGAATACTATGCCGACAATTCGTTCAAATGTATTTAAAGTCACAATATTGGCTAGAGTTTTGTTATTTTGTGGAGATAATAAGTTGATAGAAAAATACACTGACTACAAGGAAATCACCTCCGATGATTTCAAGAAAATCATACTTGATGCTCATGAAGCTGGTGCTCTTGTAAGTTATGTTACTGATGATCGTTGTGCAAAACATGCAAAGGATCTACTTGGTATTGACGTTCTGTCAAAAGAAATCTCACAGGAATTTATAAAAAAAGCAGTGTTCTATAAGTTTTTGTGGGATGAAAACAAAAACAGGTGGGTGTATCGTAAATATTTTACCGAGTATAACAATTCGTCCACAAATTAGTTGAGTATATTCTGTCTCTACAGTCTATAAGAGTCTAAAATCTTCCTTGTCCGTTTAACGAGGTAAATCGAATGAACAATATTCGCGTTGATATCCGTCTTCGACCAATTAGATTCGGATTTATGGTACGTCCGGATGACCAAGAAAAAATCCTTGAGATTTTTCGTATCAATACATGTTTATGGGGTGGTATATTCAATCCTATTATTCCTTTTTTTCAAGATGTACCATCTTGGTGGGAAAGATTCGGTTATCATTTTGAGGATGCCAAACAAATCATCAACGGCTACATGGATTTCTTTGAACCTGATTTTCTTGTTGAAGCAGAAAAAGGAATCGCGGATGGATTTGGGTATGATCCAAATAGGGTAATACAACTTACTGATATTCTGGCAGATCCGGAAAAAGGGAGTTGGGATAAACATGGTCTAAGTGTCCACGATCTTTATTCGGAATTGTATAAGGAAGAATTTCGCTTTGAATCGCGTCGTAAGCACAATATAGTGCATGTTGAGGCAAGAGATAATATCTTCGACGGTTTTGTTGCTGCTCATTTTGGGAGTTTTCCTGTCCAAGAAGAGTTTGCGTATTTTGAGCATAACTATAAGAGTGTGTTTGATCCAAAACATATAACATTAGACGCTTCAACTTTGCAAGAACTGTATGAATCAAGATGGACTTCTGCCTTAGGAATGGGTTGTGCAAAGTTACGGATAAATCATCACCATCGTCAGGATTTCGCTTTATTCATCTTAGATGTAGAGGAATCGAAAGACTTGGTTGATCTTTGGAATTTACGAGCAGTATCTCAGAACGTTGTTCCTATTCCTCTACAATGGATTGAAGAACTTTCACCTTTTTGTAAGAAATTCATTCTGGATAATTATCGCCTTGTACGCAGGGATTCAGGTAATGTGATATATCGTGCTACTTCAATGTTTTCACGTTCTATCCCTGATAATAAAATAGAGGAAATATATAAGAATTATCTTCATGTTGATAAGGAAAGGGCTAATATCTTACAAGTTTGGTATCCGCCAATATGGCGTAAATCGTCTGAAAAAGTGTTCAGTCCTAAACGGCCAACCTTGGAAGCTGATGAGAAAAGTGTAGATATACAGATTGATGAAGATAATCCTGAAATTCGGTTCGATCCTCTTTTCCCAGAGTTTGCTAGTGAATATGGTAATAAGTTTCGCTTAGCAAATGTTATCCGATTAGAAAACTGGGGTAATGCAAGCCAGATAGCTACGGTTTTCCCGTGGGACTATAAAAATCCTTCCCTACCAACATTTCAAATTATAAGGAATCTTCTCTTACCTACAACCGAAGGATTTACTATCTTTCCTGAATATGAAAATTTTTCCGAAGTGTGGTACTTAGTTGATGGAACAACAGCATTTAACCAATGGTTTAACGAAAACCAAGTGTCCGCCACGCTTTCCGATGCAGGTAGAGCAACCCAACAAATAATTCAGACGTTGGGAGGTATTATCGGAATTCATGCTATAGCACACAAGGGTCTGATTGAGCTGTTAAATAAAATAGCAAATAGACCCGTCACCAAAACCTCCCGTTATCAGACATTCCGAAAAAGAATTGATTGCGCGATTACTAATGAAGTGGCAAAAAAGCGAATTTTTGAGGCATTGGTTGAGTGTAAGGCTGTTGAACTTGGTCTTGAACTTAAATGTCATAAATGTGGTGATTGGAGTTGGTATCCAGTAAACCAACTTGATTATTCACTCACCTGTTCCCTCTGCCTTAAGCCGTTTAACTTTCCTGTTACGGATCCCGAAAACAATAAACGTTCCAGATGGGCTTATCGTGTCATCGGACCTTTTGCTTTGCCTGACTATGCTAGAGGTGGGTATGCTGCCGCTTTAGCTATCCGTTTCTTTGCCAGCATTGTAAATGAAATAGATAGAGCTGCAGTAACTTGGTCACCTGGTCAAAACTTGGAACTGCCCACGGGAGAGAAAATGGAAACGGATTTTATGTTATGGTATCAGCGTAAACAGTTTTTGAGAACCGATCACCCAACCGAAATGGTATTCGGCGAAGCCAAGAGTTTCGCCAAATCTGCTTTTAAAAAAGATGATGTGAATAAAATGCAATTGCTGGCCAAAACGTTTCCGGGATCCATACTGGTTTTTGCTACAATGAGGGAGGTGGAAAATCTAACGCGGGGTGAAATTAACCGTATCAAAAAATTGGCCGAATGGGGCCGAGAATATGATAGAGAAAGACAGCAGTCTCGGGCACCAGTGATACTGCTTACCCATACAGAGTTGTTTGCAACCGACCGCTTCAGATCTGTATGGCGAAAAAAAGGAGAAAAGTACGAAACTTTGATTAAACCTGGATCGGTCAGAAGTGATAATCTACGGGTACTGGCAGACCTTACGCAGCAGTTGTATTTGGAAATGCCACCGTATAATTCGGTTCCGATTCAACAATCTCATCAACAAAACCAATTGCCATCCACGGCATCAACTCAAGATGGTTCTTGAAATTTTCATGAACCCCGGGAGAACTCAGGAATATTGATATGACAAAAATTGCTGGAGCCAATAGGCTACGAGAAAATTTACAAGTTTGCAATAGTGCAATTCATTGCACGTAAGGAAATATATGAATCGGCAACCCACTAACAGCGAAGATACCATCACTACCCTATTCGTCGAAATCCTGATGCCAATGAGCGCAACATGGAATATCTACGAACAGACAACAAAACCACTCGTCGAAAATCAAAGAAAACCCGATGTAATCATCCGGACGATTGAACGATATCCAATAGCAGTCGAGGTGAAAATCGACAACAAACGCGGTCCCAATGAAACCGGTGAGAAGCAGGCACGTGAATATTACTTGGGCAAAACCCTCCGGACGACAGGTGAAACAATTGCCAGTGCAATAGTTATTCGTCTTCCATACAGGTTTCGCACGATGCCACGTGAAGAAATTCGCGAGAATTTAGAAGCATCAAAAGACTTCGCTTATGCCCTCCTCAACATTGACGAACCACATAGATTCCCGGAAACAGGCTGGCTCTATGGTAGCATTGCCGACATCGCAACCGCTATCCGTATCGGTGCAACACCCATCACCAAAATTGCTTACTGTTACCCATAAGTATAGTTGTGAGGTAAGGTTCGTTAAGTTTTTTCTT
>VYCT01000075.1 GCA_009843785.1 Candidatus Poribacteria bacterium
GTCAAATCCTCCAATTTCCGTGTTTATAGATCGGGTTGCAAAATTAAATGTAGATGTGTTATCATACCGTATCAATAGTGAAATTTTCTGGTGTTAACGGAATCGAATGAATGTCGGTTCCATTCTATGACTTGGAGGGCGTAGACATGAATCAGCGCGATTTCAGCGTCACCGATTCAGAGATTAGTTTTTTTGAGACGTTCGGCTATCTCAGTTTTCCACAACTCATGGCGGACCGGATTACGGCGATCCAAAACGCTTTTGAAGCCGTCTGGGAAGAGAGAGGCGGCGGACATAACGGTAAACCGCACGAAGGCACGGCGCGCTCTTGTATCGTTCCGTTTATTGACCAGAGCGAAGAATTGTCATCGCTATTAGATGACCCGCGAATTTTGGCGATTGCGAAGGCACTTCTCGGGGACGATTTCAACTACATGGGAAGCGACGGCAATTTCTACGTCGGTGATACCGGATGGCACTCGGATGGTGGACATAAGTTAGAAGACCCAAGGCATATCAAGATTGCGTTTTATTTGGATCCCTTGACGCGCGACACCGGCGCGCTCCGTGTGATTCCAGGGAGCCATCTCTTCGGTGATAACTATGCCGATGCGCTGTCTCAGCGAGTGGGTAAGAGCCAAGACTTGTGGGAAATACACGGAAAAGATGTACCTGCAACAATCTTTGAGACAACTCCCGGCGATTTGGTGCTGTTTAACCATAACACCAAGCACGCCGCCTTCGGCGGAGGCACACACCGGCGGATGTTTACGATGAATCTCTGCCAACGCTATCCCGATGATAAATTAGATGCGCTACAGGCATATATCGCAGGATCCGCGCGCTTCTGGATTGACCGGAAATATGGCGAGAAGATGATACGCACAGCGACACCAGAACGGTGGCTACATCTTGAACAGGTCCGGGCAAATGACGGGCATTTGGCGGAACTCTCACGCCAAGCACAAGAACGGATGAGTGAACCGTCACGTGGCTAATGTCTGTTGCCATGTTTCCCGAACGAACGTGATTGATTGTATAAAGCCTTTCTGCCCTGAACGGCTGGCTTCCTCAATACTGAGCCACCCGTCATAACCCGCTTGTCTCATGCGCGAGAAAACTTGCGGGATCGGCGAGGCACCCGTACCGACGCGGACAGGTTCAAATACACCGACTTCACGCAGATCGAAGATATGTACGACAACGATGCGGTGGACAACCTGCTCCAAAAGTGCGAGGACATCCTCACTGAGAACAAGCGGGTTTGCCGTATCGAAGCAGACACCGAGGGGTGTGTCGGCAAGCGCGTCTAAAATCTCTAAGAAAATTTCTGTCGGTTGTGAGAAGTCCCAATAATCCCACGGCGCACCTTTGGTGTGGTTTTCGTAGGCGAGCGTGATGCCGTGTTTTTCTGCTTCATCAAGCGCGCGTCGGAACCCATCTGCCACCCATTGCACGCCTGCTGCGCGTTCGGTGCCGGGATGGTTTTGCCCTGCTGTCACACGCAGAAATTCTACGCCCAACGCTTTCGCGAGTGCGATGTCAGCCTTCAGGTCTGTTAATTCCTGTGCGCGTTGTGCGGGATCAGGATGCGTGAAATCAGAGTAACAGGCGATCATGCACGGGGTTATATTGTGCTTTTCGAGGGCGGTGCGCGTCTGTTTTATCGTTTCCGTGTCCCGCTTTGGAAAGAATTTGATGCTGAAATCGACAGCATCCAATCCTAATTCTGCGCCGTATTGAATCCAATCGGTGACACTGCTTTTCCCGGTGAAGATGTCGTTGTAAAGAGAGACAGGGAGACAACTAAGTTTCATTGTTGTTTTCCTTTTTTCGCTGGACGGGGTTTGATGAAGATTAAAAAATTAATGCGGTAATTTCTTGGCGAAGTCCGGTGCCCCTTCCCAGTAACGGGTGGGGACCCCGGTTCCAAACCGCACCTACGGGGGCTGGGAAAAACTGATAACTGACAACTTTTAAAACATAAACCGATACATCGGGCGTTCTAAGGCGATGCCGATGAGTGTCCAGATTGCGCCGACGAAAAACTCGCCGATGACCAAACCGATAAAGAACGGCATCGCTCGGCGATAGGTTCTTAAACCGCCTGCCTGAAAGAGAATCGCTTTTATCCCCCACGACAAAAAGATCGAGAACCAATACCAGCTTGTATTCCAGAAACTCAGCGAGAGTGCGTAACCTGCCGGATGGAAGGGCCACCAGATAAATCGACGGCGCAGCACCATCAAAAGCGTCGTTAGGGCGATGGCACCACCGGAAGCAGAGACAGCACCAACATCCATAGATTGCGGGTTTATGAGCCACTGCTTCAACTGCTCGTAAGTCCAACGACACTGCGCTTGCTCGCCGTAGACAGCGCCGCCGTAATAATAACCCTGTGAGTAGTATGCCCATGCGGATGAAATTGTTCCAACGATGGTCACTAAAATGACGGCAACAATAAAGCGGTTATGTGATAACCCGCGCACTTGTGCGACCTTGAAACCTTCCAACATAATCGGCATCGGATGGGAACGGTAGGAACGGTTAAAACCGTGAAACATGCTGAACGTCGTTAACCCCTCCGCGCCGATACGCCGTGTGCCGAGGAAAGAGACGAGGACCTTATCCGGTCGCCACGGTACATCATGTGCTGGGGGTCCGACTTCTGCTCGGATGCGCGTGATGGCAATGGCTAAGGCGAAGAAGAGCGTGAAGTAGCCGAGGATGCTAAAGATCGGCGTGCCAGTGCTTTTGAAGAAGACAAGGATGAAGATGCTACCGACGATCAAGCCGATAATCGCGTATCGGGTATGTGCTGAGGGCGTGCCGTCTGTAGGTGGTTCAGCGTTATTGCCTCGAAAGGCGTTTTTCACCTGTCGCGCAATGAATTTTCGGGTGAGCCATATCGCTGATACGCCTAAGCAGAACCATGCGCCGAAGGATTGTGCGTCGAGAAATGGGAATCCCGGTAGATGTCCAATGCCTGCCATCGTGCCCCATACGCGACTGATTTTATGGAAAAGATAGAAGAACCAGATAGAAAACGAAAGCTCCAGCGGTATAAAGAAACTCATCCCGATCGCAAAAGGATAGACCGCAATAGGCAATCTACCGATAGCGTTCAGCGGTTTCGTCTGGAAGTGTTGTCCTAAATTATAGAGACTCCCGCCTAAACCCGGTACGACGGGGAACAGAAAGTGGAGTCCGTTGAGAAGGTTCATTCCACCTGCGAGTATTGCTGCGAGTAGAAATAAGCGGTTGCTTAGGAGCGTCCGTCCACCATTTTCTGTGAGGTGTAGCGGAATCTGAATGACGGGATAACTGAGTTTTTCGTGGTTGACCCATTGGTGTCGGATAAGAATCGTGATACAGAACATCATGCACGTTAGCACGATAATGAGAGCAGACCACCAGAGTACGGGTGTCATCCAGAGTTGTAAGTGTTGGGCGGTGTGAAGTGAGGCATCGCCTTGATAGAAAGTCGCCAGTAGACTTCGCTCTTTGATCGTGAGCCAATCTGGCATGTGTCGGTGGAAGAGTTCACCCCATTCATTCTCTGGGCTTGCGAACCAGATAGGGTATGTGAGTAGGGGCCACAATATCTGGAGTGTATCGTGTCCAGCAATAGAAGATGCAATGGATACGAGTAGGTAGACTACCATCAATTCGGCATCGGTAAAACTCGAATTTTTCCGAATTGTACGGAGCAGTGGGTTTAACGCCATTAAAACCAGCACGACGAAAATAACATTGAAATAGATGGTTGAGACGGTGGGGAAACTCTGACCTGTACCATAACCGCTGGGGCCCCAGTTAATCATGAGCCAGTAGGAGTTCGGGATAGTGATGAGAAGTGCGAGCAGTACAGCGCGGAGGCTGACTTTTGGCGTAGCTTGCGGGTTTCCAAAACTTGCTCTACTAAAGTTGTTTGACATTTTTTGAGTTTCCCATTTTTATTATACAGAGAACGCAGGAAAATGTCAACGCCGTGGAAAAAAGAAAGCCCATGACGATTGTATATTGGTATAATCTGAAAACCAATATCGCAAGCACGGGCTTTCGACCTATTTTACTTAAAAACAAGGATGGTTCATTATTCTCCGGCTTTTGTACCGCAAACTGTTAGTTTGCGGACTGCCAAGCACAATCTAACAGATTGTGGTACAACACGGATATTAGTCGTTACCATGGCAGTTACAACAATTTATGAACCTCCTTTACTTAAAGTAGTGATTAGTTATTTCAACAATGCCTTTAACTTTCCCCAAGTCGTTGCTAATTTATCGTCCGGTTCAACGGCGAAGAACGCGGAGTTTTCACCGAGATAATTCAGCACATTTGCCGTGAGGTTTCTCAGGTTCGTCCCCTCTTTCGATTTTGCGTCGGTATAAACACCGTTGTGGTGTCCAAGGGTGATAATGATGCCGTCGCCGACCTCATATTCGACAAAGGGACGTTCTCCACCGCCAGCACCACCGCCGCGTGTTTTTGTTCCAAGGATGGTGTCCTCCGGGTCTGTCCCGCCGAAGTTATGGAAGTCAGAGGTGAATCCCTCTTGTGCCATACTCGTGAGGTAGACCGGTTTACTGGTATCAAATCCCTTAAAGACAGGATGGTTTTTTGCGTCAGCCGTTGGAACGACACCGATCTCAGGCGGCTCCTTGCCGAGGGGTCCGAAAACGCGCGGGTCTCCGCCTTTTTCAATATCGAGTTCCACGACGTAGCGCAACGCTAATGCTGAGAGAAACACGCCTCCGCCTGCCTCAGCATAGTCAAGGATTGCCTTCTTCGTTGCATCGGCGAGGAACGGATCTGGTAATGTGTTTGTCTCTGTATAGAACATCCATAACACAGCGAATTGCTCCGGTTGCAATGCAGTGCCACCGGGATTCTTGAAGTTCCCGCTTTTATCTACGAGGAGCGTTGTGGTTTTGAAGTTATCCTCCGCCCAATCGTAGGCGGCTTCTTCTACTTCGCCGAGTTTGTTGCTGCCAGCGAGTAGCCCAACGGTTACGTCTGCTGAATACGCTGGCAGAATCATGTATACCGAGATGAGAAGCATTAGACAGATGCATCGTCCTGTTAGCGAATGTCTCATTGTCTTGACTCCTTTGGTTTGGAAACTTGTGTTTGGTAAATAACGATTGTCTATATATTAGCATGCATTGCGGACGTATGTCTAATAGGATTCAATTTACCTAAATTCTGCTTTGATTTTAAGCGTTTTTATGGTATGATGTTGGGCAAATATGAGGTTTGTATCTATGCAAACCACACTATAATTCATGAAATTACATAAGGAAGGATACAAAATGTTCTACGAGTTAACACGTCTACGTATCGGGACGTTACAAGTCATCTTTGTCGTTGTGGCAATGGTCATGGCCTTTGCTGTTTCAACGCACGCCGACCTTAGCGACCCGACACTATCTGTCTACTATAATTTTGATGAGGATGGCGATACCGTCAAAGACGGTTCCATCCACGGGAACGATGGGACAATTGAAGGGAAATCCCAACGAGAAAAAGGTGTTTTCGGTAAAGCCGTCGTTTTAGAGCCAAATACATGGGTGAACTTGAACGGACCGGAATTTGAAAACGCGCCCGTTGAAGGTTTCACTCTTGCTGTCTGGGTCAATCATAACGATTCACCCGAACCACAGAGCATCTTTGACGCGATTGGCACTGATCATGCGAGCGGTCTCTTCCACGTGGAAATCCGTCCTGCTGGCTTCAGATGGTTCCATCGGGATGGTGCCCAGGCAGAAGTTTTCAATATCAACCCCGGCCCCGTTATTGACGGTGGGGAGTGGGTCCATTTCACCGGCACCTACGATAGCAAAAGCGGCGACGTGAAAACCTACGTTGACGGGAAGATGACGCACGAGGCGAAAGGTAAAGGCGAACTTTCCGACAACTGGGGTGTCTCAGCTGCGATCGGACACCATAAGAACGGTCGTTGGTTCGATGGCTTGATGGATGAGTTCTATATTTTCGGCCGTGCGTTATCCGAAGATGAAATTAAAGAGGTGATGGATGGCGAATTTCTGTCGGTAGAACCGGCAAATAAACTCGCCACAACTTGGGGCAGCATCAAATCAAAACGCTAAAGCGTTAGTTTTATCATCTATGTAACGAAACGGCTTGAACACAGTATCTCCTGTGTTTAAGCCGTTTTCTTGTGTCAATCAATCTACCGGTGCGGCGCATATTCCCAATCGAAACGCTGTCGTCCGTAAGTTACGCCATCAATTTCGGTCTGGTGGCAGATGAGGCATCTATGTGCTTCGGTAACACCGTGCAGCTCATGCACTAACTGAATTTCTTCTGTGTTATGCACGTGGCATTTGAGACAGGTGTAACTCCGGTAATCATTATCGGCGTAGATGGCGATTTGGTCTGCGACCTTCCGGACGTGGTAGGTATGTCCATCTTCAGTATCGGTGACTGTCCAAGCGTTTCCCTTTTCCTTGATTGCGATAGGCGCGGTTGTGGGGACTCTGCGTTCATTTTGTAAGAACCACCAGTGCAAGTCTTCAGGAATAGTGTCTGAGGTATCCAAATCTTGTGGAAAGGTTGTACTGACATGAAACAGTAAGCGTTCAGGCGTATGGCATCTTGCGCAAGGCACGTCGTGGACATCGGTGAGTGGGAAGAATTCGTGGTGTTCCAGTTTTTGTTGTCCGTGGAAGACGATGCTCACAAGTAGGATCGGTGCGAGGATGAGGTGACATCGGAGCAGCATCTGTCTTGTCTTACGAGCGGTTAGACTCACTGCGATACCGGTTCCTAAATTCGACAAAGCGAGTAGGAACGTCAGCCATGAGTGCCATACGAGCGGTTGGAACGCTGAATGATATAGCACCAAGCATAAGCCCATGGACGCGAGGCGTTGATGGTATTTGAGCCATGTCTGACGATTACCCCATCGGATCCAGCGGCTTCGCAGGAGATAGAGACTGGCGATGACGATGGCGATCGCACCGATGATGCTAATGGTATGTCTCGCCTCACCGAAACTGCCTGCCTGATAGATACATAGACCTGAGATAACAGCGGCACCGATGATGCCGTGCCCGATTTGGATAAAGACTTTCATGCCATCAGTTTAGCATAAGGGTGCGGTGAAGGCAAGTAAAAAGTCACTGATGTAAACATGACAGATAACCTTGACACGAGGAAACGCCGGTGCACCTTTATTTTGGCGCGCACGGCAGGAATTGTGGGTGGGCGTATTCCAATGATGGCGGGGTATCAGAAACCGATGGACAGATGTAGCGTGCGTTGCTGCCCGTTGCGTGAAAGCGTCACCTGTTTGCTTTCTATCGAGACTACTTCGGTCGATGCGTCCAGTTTCTCACCTGTGGACACAATATAGGTCTGGTTTCCTGTGGTGGATTGAATGATGGCTTTCGGTGGTGTGTTCGCTCTGCAATGCGAGATCGTATCCAGTAAGCGATAGGGTTTAACAAGACGCGGCGGTGTCCACCCTAACGGACGGAACAGGTTATTCTCAATGATGGTTGAATAGTAGGTTTCGGTCTCAAAGACTGCGGGCGGGGTTCGCTGAACGCGACAGAGAACAGGCACAGTCACGAAGGACGTGTCCGTGCCTGTTCCTTGCGGTTTGGTCTCTGTTCTCTTCTTGACGGGTTCAGGGACCGGTGGCGAGGGCGACAGAACACGCATTACAACAACAATTGCCAGTAAGATGAACGCGCCAGCTATCCAAAGACGACTGACACGTTTGTTGAAAGGGTTCGCGTTTGCATCGTGGCTATTGCGGCAGCGGCCAACACCTTAAACCGTTTCGTTTCCGATACGGCCTATCGCAGATCGGGGTTCTCGGTGTCGTAAACTTTTCCCACGACTTACCACAGTCAGAATACCGACACGTCCGCGTGCGGTGATAATTCTTCGCATAGGTGCTATTGGGGTTATAGGTGTGTCCATTGGCACACGTCGCTGTCGGTGGTGGTGGCGGTGTCGGATATGAATGGGTATGGGAATCACAGGCATAGAAATTCGTCACGGTGCAGTAATTCCCGTTAGAATCAGTCGAGGCACAACTCGCCTGTAAAGAATGATCACCCGACACTGAGGTCTCATGCTCTCCACACGCATGATACGTTGGAGACGGCGGTGGTGCTGGTGTCGGTGTGGGGGTAGGGGAGACAACCGGATTCTCTGATGGCGGTGTGCTACCTCCACCACTTGGCGGCGTTGAAACTGTCCCACCACACGTCCCCGAATTCGTGCAACTACACGGCGAGGAACAATCCGACGTGCAATCCTGACAATTCGGCGTGTTGTCTGGCGGTTTTGGGCGAACGTCTAAAACAGAAACACGGAAACTCGTCGAGTCATTTACCCAGCCACCTGACCCCGAAGTGCCACTCGTGCCACCACTGACAGGCCCCACACTCCCAGAGTCACCGCCCCCATGGTCGTCTAACTTGCCTTTACCTTTCAACTCATACTTGTTCGAGGTATCCGTTACCAATGTCCCTGTCGCAGTGGCAGTCAATCCCTTGTAGCCATCGCCCATCATGAACAACGGCCCGAAGCCCGAACCGACTTTGACACGCGTCTTACTGTCACCTGTCAATCCCGAAACATGTGCAGGCGACTCATCCTCAGGATGATACGCAGACGAATACCTGTGCAGGTCGCCCCGGGAATAAAGCGAAAGATAACCCTTACCGTGGGCCCAAGCATTAACAGGAACACGCAGCGCAATATGGGCTTTAGAGGTTGACTGCTTCTTGTAAGATGCTGTCGTCGTGTCCCAGTGATAGATTTCAGTAATAAAGGAATCCTCTCCAGGCACATTCTGCGTGCTGGCTGTTACTTCTGGCCCTTTCAACGTTTTAAACCCGCCATAACCGTTCCCCAAAAAAGTGAAAAATGCTAAGACTATCAAAACCAACAACTTCTTCATTATCGTAACGCCTCCTTAAATTCAGCAATCAATTGACCTATTAAATCGTAATCATAATGATAAGTATTGCGTCTTTTACGCAGTTCGGGCGTTATACCCAATTCGAGGTACGCCGCCGCTACCTTTGCGTAGTACGCCCCGCTTTCTACTTCAGGAGATGGTGGCGTTAGATCCTCCCACACTGTCGATACTGTCCCTGTAAAGATCGGACCCTGTCCATTCGCTTTGAGAGCTTCTAATCGCTCTCGTGCCATCTCTACAACTTCAGGCGGAATATTTTCAGTTCCAATGATATAATCATTAGTCATCCCTTTGAGTGCCTGATAGAGTTCCCAATCTTCTTCACTCAGATATACGGCATCGAAACCTTGACGCGAATGGAGTTCAACGATCGGCACGCCATCCTTGATGAGCTCAATACTTCCATCTCGGTTTATCATA
The DNA here is from genome assembly GCA_009843785.1 of Candidatus Poribacteria bacterium. GTDB lineage: Bacteria > Poribacteria > WGA-4E > WGA-4E > WGA-3G > WGA-3G. Next base: position 9,386 of record VYCT01000075.1, read on the forward strand.
TAAGTATGCCCAGCAGGTGGCGGTTCAAGCCCGTGTGAACGATAGAACGCTTCACGCTCTGCCTCTGAAATCTCAACTTCAGACGCAATTTTTTTCAATGCCTCAACACTCAGTGAAGGGGTTTCCGTTTCCGAAGCATCTAATTCACTCTGAGACAGCACACCTTCGCCGCGGAGGGCTCCACTTTCTGAAGTCTCCGTCCGTGCTGCTTTTTGCCGCTCATTGAAAGCCTTAACGCGTGCCTGTGCCTCGGCGAGTGCTTCTGCAGCTTGTCGTTCAACATGCTGCTGATACAGCAGAGAACCGACAACACAGAAAATAAAGAACACCAACGCCCCTATGAAAAGGCGGTTGCTGAAAAGGTCTTTTAACATGTTAAATACCTCGTTATTTTCACCGATCCACGTCTGCATCGGTGTTCGTTTCTATCGACCTATGGCGCGTAAGATATTATGAGTTGACACCCGCGCCACAGCGTCAAGTGGATCGTCTCGAAAAACAAAACACGGCAGTTGTGGACTTCTGACCCCAGTTTTCATGAGATGCTCCCGCCACATCTGCGCGCACGACCGCCGCAACAACGGATGTTGAACCCCCTCACAATCGGGTCTCGGGCAATCGGGCGGTTGCACCGAAGGCAGACAGAGCATCGGTTGACACGGCGGGGGTGATGCGGGCTGACACACACACTGCGGTTGACACGTATAAGCCGCCGCAGATGCCTTGTATTCCAAGACCACCGAGACGGCGGTCAGTCCACAAAGAAAAAGAATGAAAAGGAACGTGCGGAACATCGCAATTCTCCTTTATCGGTTGAATGCTACGGATGGGAGTCTTGCCGAAACGCAACAAAGAAAAGGAAGGCGCAGGCAATCCGTCCCAAGAGGGAAAGGAGCATTGCGGTTGCTTTCATAAATTTGGAATTTTTCATGATATACTCCTTTAATTATACAAAATTAAGAAAAACCATGTCAAGAACAATCGCGGAGTCACTTACCCCCATTTTTTTCTGAAGGTTTGTGGTGAAAGGTTTTTAGTG